>NZ_LGYY01000097.1:0-24669 GCF_001308045.1 Shewanella sp. Sh95 | reverse complement strand
TTTTGAATACATAGAAGTTGATTACAACAAAACCAGAAGGCATAGTTCACTTGGCTATTTAAGCCCTGAGAATTTTGAACTGAAACACAGTGCTTAGTTAAGTGTCCAGAGTTAGCGGATCAGATCAGAATTATCCCAAAGCGTGTTTCGTATTTCTTTAAAACTTACAGATTACGCTAATGCTAAAAAGGCTAGCCATGGTGATTAGCGAGACGGCCGTCCGCCCCATGGACGGGGCGGTCGAGCATCCACGGATGGACTTGCTGCGTGTCGGTGAGTGAACACCATGGCAAGCCTATGTTAGTGGATATCAGCCAACGAATCTAATCAAGTTTGATAATGCTATGACTCACCTTTAGTGCATTAAATCTAACGCGCTTTAATGTCCTAAAGCGAGTTGCCTGAGTATGAGACTTTATTACTCTTCCACAATTGCACCTTTATCGGTCAAAGGATACACTGCGCCTCCGCGACATAATGGCGTACCTTGTGTACAGCCTTTTAAAACGAGTTTGATTGAGAATTGGTTGCTATGGCTCTTGCCCCACACGCTGTACATCGCTTATATGAATATCGCAAATCCATTTCGACTAAGCCTTTTGGCGCTCGCGGCAAAAAACTCATCCGTTGTCCTTTGTGTTTGTTAGGTGCGCAATTTTGTACTTGTTCGCTGCGCAGGCAGTTAACCACTCAGGCTAGCTTTCTGCTGATCATGTATAACGACGAGGTCATCAAGCCAACCAATAGTGGCCGCTTAATTGCGGATCTGATCCCTGATACCTATGCGTTTCTGTGGTCGCGTACCGAGCCAGCAGCTGAGATGCTAGCACTATTAAGCAACGAGCATTATCAGCCGTTTTTAGTGTTTCCCGCCCAATATGCTAACCCTGGCCAAACCGTATTAAGCCAAATACCCATGGCTACGCTGGCGAACGGTAAACGCCCTTTACTGATTATGCTTGATGGCAGTTGGCGAGAAGCCATTAAAATGTTTCGCAAAAGCGCTTATCTGCAAGATTTACCTATCTTGTCTTTTGATCCTAATACGTTAGCGACTTACGCACTACGTAAGGGCAGTCACGATTTTCAATTGGGGACGGCAGAAGTTGCTTCACTGGCATTGGCTGCGATGGGTGAAGAAGCAAATGGTAAAGCATTAACTGCTTGGTTCGACCTTTTTGTCGAGTCATCATTACTTGGGCGCAATCGTCGCTGCCGTGAAGATATTCTACCGATCAGCGAGTTTACCGATGCCTTTGAAGTGGCGTATCGCGCTGCGACGTTGGAGTTGTGATTTATAGAAAATCCCCTCGAGTGAGGGGATTGATGTGCTTTATCTGATGCTTTAGTCGATAAATTAAACGGCGACTTCTTTGCCATCGAGTTTACGGATCACCACAGTGGCCGCGCGAGGGCGAAGCACGACACCTGTAGGCGTGACTTCAGCAGCGTTGTTTGAATAAGGCCAGTTTCCCGGATGCTGGATGTTGGCAAATACCGAGGTATAATCAGGGCTTATAGCAAAACCTGTGACTTCACAATCGTTGGGACCTACAAAAAAGCGTTTTAACTCCATTTGGTTATTGCTCGTTAAACTCGCTTGCTTTTTGGCACTATCAAGCAGCGTCGAAGGGACAATCGCCAGCATTTGATCGTTCGTTTCTTCGGCGACTTCTTCAGCACCATTATCGGTTTGTACCCATAAGATCCCGCGTTTATCAAAGGCAAGACCATCTGGGCTGGCAAACTGGTTTAGATCTGTTAAGCCAGATAAATTAGTCTCGGCATTACCATCACTTGGTGAGCCAAAGACAAAAATATCCCAGGTAAATTCAGTCTCTTTCTCAGCTTCATCCCAACGAATAATATGTCCAAAGTTATTTTTCAATCTTGGATTTGCGGGGTTTGCTTCGGTACGTTTCGAGTTATTTGTCAGTGTTAAATAGGCTGAACCTGTGAAAGGATCGACTGCGCACCACTCTGGACGATCCATCGGTGTCGCGCCCAGTAAATCTGCTGCTCCAGCGGTATTGAGAATAATCTCAGCCAGACTTGCAAAGGTGTCACCTAAGGTTTTGCCATCAGTCGTTTGGCTAGCTAAGGTCAACGGTAGCCAAGCACCAACGCCATTTTCATTAAACTTAGCCGCATATAATGTGCCTTCGTTCATATATTTATCGCCAACTTCAAGGCGATTGCTGCTGTTGGCATCTTGTGGGTCCCAAGGTGCTGCCGACACGAATTTATAGAGGTACTCAAAACGCGCATCATGACCAGAATAAAATACCACGGGTTTACCTTCGCTCAACTTACCAAAAGTACAACCTTCGTGACGAAAACGCCCTAAGGCAGTACGCTTAATTGCGCGGGATGTGGGATTGTATGGATCTATTTCGACGATATAGCCATGGCCATTGGCTTCATTGCGATAATCGTCCTGCGCGCTCGTTCCCTTTGGGGTCACATCAAAGCGGCTAAATTCATCAAGGCGTTCTTCATCTTGGCCGGCAAGATCATCCCAGCCATAACGACTGGAGGTTTTACTGATCCCTATGCGAATTTGATCTGGAGTGAGAGAGCCACGATTAACAAAATATTCAGGCCAATTTTCCTCACATGTGAGGTAAGTGCCCCAAGGGGTATAACCATTACCACAGTTATTTAAAGTACCACGAGCTTGGCTACCATCGGGGGAGTATCGGGTTTCAAGCAGTGAAGAATAAGCTAGAGGGCCGGCGATATCCATTACTGTCGCGCCGGTAAAACGGCGATTATGGCGATCGTTATAAATTACTTCCCATTGATTATTCGTCAATTTGATTCTAACCACTGACACTCCATGGGCATTAATTTCCTTGCGAACTTCATCGACAATGGTTCGTAATCCCGTTGTTGCATCGACCGTTGGACCATTGGGATGTAGGGCTATTTCATCAATATATTCATGGTTAATACACAATAAACCATCATCACCAGCGTCATTCAATGGGAAAAAATGCATTCCGTCATGGTGCATACCAACAGCATTGGCTTGGTCATCTGCGGTATTACTGCCATCCGCTTTCCAAGGTGCAGCTTTAGAATTTAATGGTGTCCCCCAAGGAGCAAGGACTTGGGCGGTATACCCCTCAGGTACGACTACAGCATCTAAACGTGCGCCTTTGACTGAGGTAAAGTTAAGCTTAGCGCTACTTTTGCTAGGTGGTAATGGTGGCACGGGATCAACTGGGGTGGGGGAGGAGGAATTGTCAGAACCACATCCCGTCAATCCTATACCTGCAAAGGCGGTCATGGCCCCTAGACCTAATCCACTTTTGACAAAATTACGACGAGATAAATGTTTATCCAACACTTGGTTAAAAGGTTCGTTATTACTTTTATTATAGCGTGTAGGATCAAAGGTAGCCTTGCTCATATTTTACTCCAGCTAGTACGGATAATTAATTTCGTGACTTAGCCTAAAGTACTTATATGACACCAAAACGGCATTTATATTACAGGAATACTGCAATAACTAACCATAAACATTTGCAAGACTTAACTTAAATATATCTCAAATACAGTATTGTGAATTATGGACTAATAAAATGGTTAATCTTCTTTCGGTTTTAGATAATGGCGCAATGAACGCGGATCCGTATGACCAGTTCGTGCCATGATATATAGTGTATCCTTATTGTTTTCATGTAGTTGTGTTACGCATCCGCTGCGTAAACTATGTGCGCCGTAGTATTGAGCGGGTAATCCTGCTTTTACGCAATATTGTTTGATAATTCGATAAATATCGTCTCCATTTAAGAATCCACTATTTCGGTTAAATGTGGTATTGGACTTGTTATTATCTTTCACTTGATAAGGTCTTAAGGTTTTTCCATCACGAGAGATAGAGCGAAATAAATGCCCATCACTAATCTGACTTTCATGTAACCATGCTTTTACTGCATGATAAGCGGCGAAAGGTTCAGAATCAGGTAAATTTTTCCATTCTCTTAATCCTTGCTGATTACTTTTAGAAAATGGCAGGCGTACTTTTAATTTATCCCGCATAAAACTTAAATATTGCACCTTCAAATTCGCCAACTCAGAACGGCGAAATCCTCCTTGTAAACCGAGTTGAATAATAGCCTTATCCCTTGAACGCAGCAGAGGATGAGGTTGTTGCTCAACCGCTTGGAGCAGTAACTCTACTTCATCGTACATTATCGGTTGTTGATCATAATCTTGCACTCGGCGATTGTGATTACGACTCAAACCGCGCATGACTCTGAGCACCAGCGGGTGCTCCGTGGGTGACGGAAAACCCGCTTGTATGTGATAGTAACGAATCGCGGCTAACCGAGTGGTTAAGGTTTGCTTGGAAAGCTGCATCCCAGTGTCGGCCATTAACAATTCTTTTTGATGACCAATAAAAGAAATAACGCTTCTTGGATCAGTCGGTAATGATTGTAATCTGTGTTCTAAGCAATATTGTGCAAATAGACTGAAGCTCGTTTGGTATACACGGCGAGTATTGCTGGATATTTCAAATTCAGTTTCGGCTGCTGCATTATAAAAGTCATTATGCACAGATTGGGGAAGTGCACTTTCTTCAAAAAATGCATTATCAGCTTGTGTAAGTTTTTTTGTTAAATGAGTATTTACCCCTACGGGTTGCTGATTAACATCTATTGGATAAAATCGATTCGTTTTTGACATTAGAGCGATTTTCACTGCCGATAAAACTGGCGCAATTATACGTAAATCTTTGCTATTACTACCAGTGATAATCGTCATTATCACTGGTAGTCGAGTTATATGAGGTTAAAATGCACAAATAGGTTATAAATAAAACAGTTTAGAGAGGGCTAGGGCAAAATAGAGTGAAATTTATTTTTATATGAAAATTCAACCATCATTTACTGTGATTCACATTATTGCTTAAATATTATTCCATAAATGGTGTTGAACTTAGTGTTGGCGATAAAACACTCTACTTGATATTTAATGCTTGCCATAAAGTAGTAAGGATTAATTAAAATATTTAAATATGGTTACACCATTTTATTGATGATTAATGTTGACTAAATTTAAGACAGAATGATTGTTTGTGCTGAGCTGGTTAAAATTTAGTCTTTTAAAAACATAATATTAGCCATGATTACCAAGATGAACCTCCGCCTTAACCGTACAGCTTTTAAGCGAGAAGAAGGTTATAGCAAAAACGATCGATAAAATGGTGTAACCATTCTTTTATTTTATGGTGTTTATCGATATCATGGGCTTATCCGTTAACAACAGGTTTTGCATAAATGACGACAGCCTATTTTTGGGAATATCATCAAGAAGCACCAACCTCGGGGCGAAAATTACGGTTATTGGATAAAGCAGAATTAGTATTTGCCTTACCGTTAATTTATCGTATGGTTCATCCAGATGTGGTAGGGGAAAAGGCAGGATGGTTTAACTTATTGATGCATTCACCTACAAGTTATACTGAGTTAATCGCTAACATAAATATACTGGTTCAATTACGTAAGAAAAATCAAACCGTAGATGTTCAATTACAGCAAGTGAATCGAATGCTGAATCAATATTTTAGTGATTTAGGATGGCGCATGGTTCGCAAAGAACTTTCCCAGATAAAAAAGCGTCAGAAAAAGTCCCACATCGAAGTTAGCAAGGATATTATCTTACGCTTAAAGCGTTATATGGAACTTGAGCGTTTAGATAGTTTTGATCAAGCACTTGATACGTTATTATCAGAACATGCCGCTACTGTTTCTGCCGCAAATGAAGAAGAAACCTTTTAAATAATGTTCATATCAACCAACGGCTATGTTTACCATCTTCAATACGTGACTTTTTGGTTTAGTGACGTAAACTAAACTGAAGTTAACGATGACGCTGGCGTTAATCGCACAACGTTGGACAATGCTTCTAGCAGAAGTGTGTGACATAGGGAAATAATATGCCAAAAAAGCTATCAGTACTTTGCCGAGTTGAACCTGGTTGTCTCGGGCCCGATGGCCGCGAACATATTGAAGCTTTTTGTACCTTAGCACAGCAGGCCATGAAGCATTTTGCTGTTGATTTAGTGACGTGGACCTTAGTGCCTCGTTACGATAAAACCATGCCAGAAATGGAATACACGGTTGATCATAAAAATTTGTCACGTTCTCAAGTTTCCCAATACTTCAATACATTAGGTCAAGATCTCGATGCATTTGAAGAGGTCTTTAACGATAAGCTCACCGCATTTATCAATTTATATTTAGCCAGAAAGTCATAGCGACAAGGTCTAATCGTTCTCAGCATTTCTTCAGTCGCAGACCCTGTCTATATGATAGGGTACAAGGATTTTTCAATGTCTTATTCAGCACCTCAGCCAGATGATGTATCAACCTTGATACCACTATTACAGCAACAATTTGGCTTTGCAGGATTTAGACAGGGTCAAGGTGAGGTTATCTCTCAGCTATTAGCTGGCCAGTCGAGCCTGGCGATTTTTCCTACTGGCTCAGGAAAATCGCTCTGCTATCAATTTACCGCGCTACAACTTCCCCATTTAACCTTAGTGGTTTCGCCATTGTTGGCTTTGATTAAAGATCAATTAAGTTTTTTACAACAGAAGGGCATTAAAGCGGCGAGTATTGATTCGACCTTAACACCAGAAATGACTCAACAGGTGATGCGTGAGGCTCGCTCAGGCGAGTTAAAATTGCTAATGGTTTCGGTGGAGCGATTTAAAAATGAGCGATTTAGGCAATTTATTCAATCAATTCCGATCTCTATGCTAGTTGTTGATGAAGCACACTGTATCTCAGAATGGGGACATAATTTTCGCCCCGATTATTTAAAACTCCCCGATTATCGGCGCGAATTAGCGATTCCATTGGTGCTGTTACTCACGGCCACTGCAACACGTAAAGTAAAGCTAGATATGGCGGCGCGTTTTGATATTAAGCCACAACACATTGTTCAAACAGGCTTTTATCGTGCTAATCTCGACTTGACAGTACTACCTGTAGCAAGTCAACACAAGTTGGCCGCACTACAACAGCAGTTACAACAGCAGTTACAACATGTTATCGGTGCAGGAATTGTCTATGTGACTTTGCAGCATACAGCAGAGGAGGTGGCCGCTGAACTTTGCCGTATGGGTTTTGAAGCAAGCGCCTATCATGCTGGGTTTGAGGATGAGAAACGCCAGCAAATTCAGCAGGACTTTATGCAGGGCAATATCAACATCGTTGTTGCGACCATCGCCTTTGGAATGGGGATTGATAAAAGCAATATTCGTTTTGTGATCCACTATGACTTACCAAAATCTATTGAAAATTACTGCCAAGAAATTGGCCGCGCAGGGCGTGATGGACAACTTTCCCATTGCGTCACTTTAGCCAATTTGGATGGGATCAACACTGTCGAAAACTTTGTTTATGGCGATACGCCTGAACTGGCAAGTATTAAGGCTGTAATTAATAACATTCGCGAAGAAACCCACAATGGACGTTGGGAACTGCAACTTCATCAACTGTCAACTGTGAGTAATATTAGACAACTCCCTCTGAAAACGTTACTCGTGCAGCTTGAAATGCAAGGCATCATCAAACCACTTTATGCCTATTACGCCGATATTCGTTACCGTTTTATTGTGCCGCAAGAGCAATTTTTGCACCAGTTTTCACCCGAACGGCAGGCATTTTTAACCGATATTTTCGCCCACACTCAAATGAAGCGCATTTGGGGCAGTTTGGATTTTTCTTCACTGTATCAGGCTACGGGGGCTGAACGGACTCGAGTAATGGCTGCGTTAGAATATCTTGCGAGTCAGCAACTCATTGAATTAGAAGCAAAGCAAGTCACCGATGTCTATCAAGTCGATGAACAAGGCTTAGTACAGGAAAACAGAGCAGAGCAGCTCTATCAATACTTTGCTGATAAAGAAGTAAAAGAAATTGCTCGCATTGCACAGTTAGTACGATTTTTTGAGCTAACGACTTGCTTAAATTACAATTTAGCTCGCTATTTTGACGATAATGCAGCACCCCAATCCTGTGGTCATTGCAGTGTTTGTCGTGGCCAAGTGGCTAAATTGACCTATTCTGAAGAGCCAATATGGCCTGATGATACGCAAATTTGTGCCGATTTAAATGAGTTAAAACTCGCAGCAGAAGCCAAAGGCTTAGCACCTTTGTCCTTAGATACCCAATGCCAGTTTTTAGCAGGCCTGACTCAACCTATCTTGACTCGTTTGCAATCTCGCAAACTCCAAGGCTTCGGACGTTTGGAAAAATGTAGATACGCCGATATCAAGCAAAGGCTACAAAAAGCGGGTACTTAAGGGGTAATGATTGAAGGCATATATGCTATATGCCTTTCGTCATCAGATGCATTTAGCGGGTTTAGGTAACCCTGCTATTTTGGTTGCTTGTTTTGCCGGGCCAACTGGAAACAGCGTATAGAGGTATTTGGAATTGCCTTTATCTGGGCCTAAGGTTTGGCCAATGGCTTTAACTAACACCCTAATCGCAGGGCTGGTTTTATATTCCAGATAAAAATCCCGAACAAAATTGACCACTTCCCAGTGAGCACTGGTCAGTTCAATTTTTTCTTCATGAGCGAGCAGCGGCGCCATATCCGGGTGCCAGTCGGCGATATTCTTCAAATAGCCTTGATGGTCGCGTTCAATTTCGACGCCGTTAAAAATAAGCGGATTTACCACGTGATCACCTTATCGTGCTGTAGAGCTTGAGTGACAAACTCGTTGTAATCAATTTGACTAATATTATTAAGACGTTCCGTTAAGCCGCGGGCGATAACATCGTCTTTCAGCACCATTACCTTAAAGGGTGATAGCGCCATGGCCCATTGGCGCAGTAATAATGCATTTACGCCATCACTCGAGAGTAAAATCGCATCCTCTTTGCAAGCATAACGCAGGCAAAGTTTGAGGGCATTGTCTCGGCTGGGCGAGGTTTGAATATGATGTAAAATCATTAGAATACTAAGACCTCATCGACAGCTTTTAAGTGAGCTGAAATCGCTTCATCGTTTAAGATTGTCACCGGAATCGACAGCAAACCATGGCTTAAGCCGTAGTCACCTAAAGATTGTTTGCAGGCGAACACCGATTCGATGTCGTACAGCGGGAGCGCTTTTAACGCCGCGAGGTAATCTTTACCACCGATAAGTTCGGGTTGTTGGTCTTTAAGCAGATGAAGCACGCCTTCATCGACAAACACTAAACTCACTTCTTGCTCAAAACTGGCGCTTAACAGGGCAAAGTCTAAGGCCTCGCGGCCTTTAGTGGTGCCATGGGGCGCGCTTCGGAACAATATACAGATTTTTTTCATAGCATTTCCGAAGCTTAAAAGCAGATCAAACGATCGGCTGATTCAATTCCCGTGACCAGTTCACCCAGTCCGCCCATAATAAAAGAATGTTCAACATTCCAGTGGCTTAGCCCGTTTTCCTGCGCCTCTTGCTGCGAGACGATGCCGCGCCGTAATGCCGCAGAAACACAGTTAACTAACGAGACTTGATGCTCGGCAGCCAGTTGTTTCCAGCCTTTAACCACATCATATTCATCGGATGCGGGTAAGTTAAAGTCCGTGGAGTTATACACGCCATCCTGATAGAAAAACACGCAGACAATCTCATGTCCGCTTTGCAGGGAGGCTTGGGTGAAACGTAGGGCATTCACACTTGCCGACGTGCCATAGGCAGGCCCGTTTACTTGGATAATAAATTTGCTCATCATAAAAAAAATGGCCCTAAAAGTAGGGCCATTTTAGCGTAAGTTTCCCGAAAAGGGGATTAATCATCGTTACCAATGCCAAGCAAATGCAAAATGGCAATAAACAGGTTTAAAAAGTCCAGATACAAGGAGATAGTGGCGCGGATATAGTTAGTCTCGCCACCATTTACGATACGGCTAGTATCGAACAGGATAAAGCCGGTCATTAACAGCGCAAGACCTGCGTTAATCGCCATAAAGGCCACACTATTACCCACGAAAATGTTAATCAGCGCAGCGGCGATCACCACAATTAATCCTGCGAACAAGAACCCACGTAGGAAAGAGAAATCTTTCTTCGTCGTTACCGTGTAGGCAGAGAGCGCAATAAAGATAACTGATGTTAAACCAAGAGCTTGCATGATAAGCTCAGAGCCATTAGTCATACCAGCATAGTGGTTAAGCATGTAACCTAATGAGGCGCCTTCCATACCAGTAAAGGCAAGAACCCAGAAGATGCCTGCCGCTGAATCGGCTTTTCGTAAGGTTACAAATAGCAGTACTAAACCGCCGATAGATAAACCGAGTGACATCAGTGGGCTGATGTTGAGCGCCATCGCTAAGCCTGCACACAATGCAGAAAAGGCGAGGGTCATGGCCAGTAACAGATAAGTGTTTTTAAGAAGTTTATTCACTTCTAAGGTGGATGCACTCGTTGAGTACAGGGTTTGCTGAGTCATATCTTTCTCCATTAGCTTTTGAATCCAAACTGATCATTTTGATTTTTAACGGGCACGAGAGTTCCCATTAATCTCGCAAATCCAGTAATCCTGTTTGCATAGTAACTAAAACAGCGCTTGGCTTAAAGGATTCACGCCACAAATAACAAGTTGTAAAGGCTGATTTTTCTGTGTTGTCTGATGATTCAGCCGTATTTCGTTGCAACAGTGCAACACAAAGACTTTAAAACAAGCTTAATCCTGTGATCATACGGCAATATTACGCCAGCCATTCACGGTGTAATTTATCGGTATCGCCTAAATAATCCAGCACCCAAGCCAGGGCGGGCGACATTTTGTCGGCATTCCAAGCCAGACAGCAGGGGCTGGTCAGCTTAGGATTTTCAAGCTGTTTTTCGACCAAGGCGCCAGCTTTGATAAAGACGCTGGCCAAATGAACTGGCATATAGCCAATGCCGAGGCCCTCTCTAAAACAGTTAATCGCGCGGATCCAATCCGGCACCACGAGTCTGCGCTGATTCTCCAATAACCAGGTCATGCGCTTAGGAATTTCCCGCGAAGTATCTTCCAAACAGATGGAGGGGAAGGGGCGTAATTCATCGTCGGTTAAAGGTCGGTCAATATTGGCTAAGGGATGGTTTTTACTCACCAAAAACGCCCATTGAATATCGCCCATGTCTTTATATTGGTATACGCCACCTACGGGAATGGCGGTGGTTGCACCAATGGCGATATCACTTCGACCGGTCGCAAGCGCCTCCCACACTCCGTTAAAGACCTCGATGCGGATGATAAGCTCAATATCGTGGAAATGACGGTAAAAGTCGGCGATTAATACGCTAATTCTGTCGGCGCGGACTATGTTATCTAAGGCGATAGACAGTGTGGGTTGCCAACCATTTGCCACACGTTGGGTGCCACGTTTCATCTCATCCATTTGAGTCAGCAAGTTTCTGGCTTGCTTAACAAAATGCTCTCCCGCAGGGGTTAAGGTCACGCTGCGGTGGTGGCGCTCAAATAACACAACACCGAGTTCTTCTTCGATTTGCTTAACGGCATAACTGACCGCTGAAGGGACCTTGTGCAGTCGATTGGCTGCCGCCGTAAAACTCCCCACCCGGGCCACGATATCAATGAGTTCTAACGCTTGTTCCGAGAGCATAGCTGACATCCATTGTGATGAAAATAATTGATAGCATCTGTCAAAAATAAACGTTTCCAATCAAATTAACAAGTATTTAGACTGCACGCCTTAAGTCTTTTGACATGATTATTTTATGAAAACATCTAGTAATATCTCTGTAAATATGAAGTTTTTTATATTCTTATTCTATTTGGCCTTGTTAAGCATGTTAGGCTTTATTGCCACAGACATGTATTTACCTGCTTTCAAAGCAATTGAAAGTTCGTTCAATTCTTCACCTTCACAAGTGGCGATGTCGCTCACCTGTTTCTTGGCCGGTTTAGCCTTAGGGCAGCTGATTTATGGCCCTTTGGTCAGTAAACTCGGCAAACGTTATGCCCTGATCCTCGGCCTTGGGATTTTTGCGCTCGCCAGTGTTGCAATTGCCAATAGCGACTCGATACTGATGTTGAATATCGCTCGATTCTTCCAAGCCATTGGCGCCTGTAGTGCTGGCGTTATTTGGCAAGCGATTGTGGTCGAACAGTATGATGCCGAAAAAGCTCAGGGGATCTTCAGCAATATTATGCCGTTAGTGGCATTGTCACCCGCATTAGCACCAATCCTTGGCGCTTATATTCTGAACGATTTTGGATGGCGTGCAATCTTTATCTCATTGTGTGTGATTGCCTTTTTATTGGTGCTGATGACCTTATACTTCGTGCCGAGCCATACAGCGCATCAGGATGCTAAGCCAAGCGCAGTTTCCTACAAGCAGATTTTGAAAAATACTCGTTACCTTGGCAATGTGGTGATTTTTGGTGCCTGTTCAGGTGCGTTCTTTGCCTACTTGACGGTATGGCCAATTGTGATGGAGCAGCATGGCTATCAAGCAACCGAGATTGGCCTTAGCTTTATTCCGCAAACCATCATGTTTATTGTGGGCGGATACGCGAGTAAGTTATTGATAAAACGTATTGGTGCCGACCGTACACTCAACGTATTACTGGCAATGTTTGGACTCTGTGTTATCTCAATTGTATTTTTCACCTTATTAATGAAGATGGAAACTATTTTCCCACTGCTGATTTCGTTCTCGATACTTGCAGCGGCGAACGGGGCGATTTATCCCATCGTCGTGAACAGCGCCTTGCAACAATTTACCCAAAATGCGGCTAAAGCGGCAGGATTACAGAACTTTTTGCAAATCACTATCGCCTTTGGCGCCTCAAGCTTAGTCGCGCTCTGGGCAAGCTCAGGAGAAGTTGCCATAGGTTGGGCCATTTTGAGCTGTTCATTAGTGGTGATCTTGGGTTACCTGTTAAAAACCGAACAAACATGGGCCGATTTTGCCAAACACTTTACTGCGCCGGATCCAGCTCGCCTTGGGATCAATGTGGATAAGAAGCAAAATCAAGCAGATTGAATGTAATACGAGCAGTTAGCGCAAAATTATCAGTTAGTGCTTTACAGTCAGTAAACTAACTTATATTATGCGCATCGTTCGGAGGGGTGGCAGAGTGGTTTAATGCACCGGTCTTGAAAACCGGCGTGGGTTTATAGCCCACCCAGGGTTCAAATCCCTGCTCCTCCGCCATATTTCACGGAAAAGCCATCAGCAATGATGGCTTTTTTGTTTTTGGAATTTCGAAAGTTGAACCCTAGGGTTCCTAATTCTAAGCGCAGCTCCTTGGCAATATTCCACAGATAAACCATTAGTAATAATAGCTTTTCTGTTTTGGAATTACGGGAGTTGAACCCTAGGGTTCCTAATTCTAAGCGCAGCTCCTTGGCAATATTCCACAGATAAACCATTAGTAATGATAGCTTTTCTGTTTTTGGAATTTCGGGAGTTGAACCCTAGGGTTCCTAATTCTAAGCGCAGCTCCTTGGCAATATTCCACAGATGAACCATCTGTGATGATGGTTTTTCTGTTTTTGGAATTTGACGCGGCCTTTTTCTTTCGCAATAGATTTAATTTCCCATTAGCTAGGATTTTCAAATAGCAAAGCAGCTTAGGATAAGTAAGGCTAGGCTAAGTGAGCTTATGCCTGATAAGACTTAGCGCAAAAGCTTCATAGGCAGGAACCGTTTCATTCCCCACCCATGTACTGTAGATGCAGGCGGGGTCACTCAATTTAAGCCCCAGAGCATCAAGATAGTCAGGGCCGTTGACCACAAAGAACTGCTTTTTGTAGGGCAACAACACCATCTGTGGTGATTGCTGTAAAAAAGCCTGCGCCTCATCAAAACCGCTGAACCAGTGATTGAGCAAGGTATCGCAGCGCCTGCTATGGAATAGGGTACCTAAGTCTTCACCGATGTGTGCTTGACCCGATAACACTCTTTGACAGTGATTAAAATCAGTAAAACCGAGCTCACGAGCCAATAGGCTTTGGCAATGCTTAAGCTGAATATCCTGTTGCGTAAAACCTTGCTTATTCATCAAGGGGGCGAATTTATCTAGCGCCATTGGATCACCAGCGTGGCAGGCTTTAAGACGCTTTTTAGCGAGGATTTTGACTTCGGTTAAGGCGCGTGGTGCTGGGGTAATTTGTTGTATCACAAACAATTCTCCTAAGTTTTATTGGCATCTCCGCTAAGCCAAACCTAATCAATTGTTGTGTCATACATGTGATGCGTACATCGAGATATGAGTCAGAGTGATGTCATCTTCTGCGGATAGGTGTCTCTGCAACCTGGCGCCATTATTCGACTTCTTACCGTTTGAGTCAAGCTAAGCGCAGCTTAGTTTTCCACACTCTTCCTCACCTAATCGTTACATGCTCAGCCTTAATGTTAAAAATTTTATCACCCAACAACTAAAATCATATTGTATTACTATTAACTCGTAGTAATATTGTAGTATGAAATAATATTCACTCTACCTGCGTAAACCGAATAGGACGCAGACAAAATGAATGGGGATGCAAATGTCGAATGTTTTAGGGGCTTACGCGTTAGGGCTTGATTACGGCTCTGATTCAGTACGCGCGTTATTGGTGGATACCCAAACGGGCGCAGAAGTAGCAACCAATGTGGTGTACTACCCACGTTGGAAGAAGGGGCTGTTTTGTGAGCCCGCGAAGAATCAATTTAGACAGCATCCCCTCGATTACATCGAAAGTCTTATCGAGGTAGTGCAAGGGTTATGGACAAAAGCCCCCAGTGGCGCCGCGCAAAGAGTCTGCGGGTTGAGTGTTGATACCACAGGTTCAACTCCCATTGCCGTCGACGAATCTGGCGTTGCCTTAGCCTTAAAACCAGAGTTTGCGAATAACCCCAATGCCATGTTTTTGCTTTGGAAAGATCACAGCGCCATCCTCGAAGCTCAGCAAATTACCGCCGCGGCAAATAATGCAAACGAAAATTACCTGAAATATGAAGGGGGAATTTACTCCTCCGAATGGTTTTGGGCGAAAGCGCTATTCGTACTGCGCCACGACACAGAAGTCAGACAAGCCGCCTATAGCTGGGTCGAGCACTGTGATTGGATCACCGCCTTAATGACGGGCACCACACATCCAAAAGTCTTTAAGGTTGGGCGCTGCGCCGCCGGCCATAAAGTGATGTGGCACGAGTCATGGAATGGCTATCCACCGAATGACTTTTTCGTTGGCATCGACCCTTTACTCGATGGTTTAAGAGACAAATTGCACCTTGAAACCTGCACATCCGACAAGATTTGTGGTCAGTTAACCCCTGAGTGGGCACAGCATTTAGGGCTATCGACCGAGGTTATCGTCTCATTTGGCTCATTCGACTGCCATGCAGGCGCCGTTGGTGCCAATGTTAAGCCCGGCGTCTTAACCAAGGTGATGGGCACCTCTACCTGCGATATCACGGTCGCCAGTTATGAAGATATTGGTGAGCGTTGTATCAAAGGGATTTGCGGTCAGGTCGATGGTTCCGTATTACCCGGCATGATTGGCCTTGAAGCGGGTCAGTCCGCCTTTGGCGATCTCTACGCTTGGTTTAGGGAACTCACCGCATGGCCGATGCAACAGCTCGACACTTCAGCGCTGTTTGATGACGACACCAGAGCCAAACTTATTCAGCAACTCGAGGCTGAAACCTTAACCGTGCTGGGCAATGCGGCCGCGAAACTCCCCGTTGGCGAGACGGGTATTGTCGCGCTGGATTGGATTAATGGACGTCGCACGCCCGATGCTGATCAATCCGTTGCCATGGCTATCACAGGCTTAACCATGGGCAGCCAAGCACCGCAAGTCTTCAAAGCCTTAGTGGAAGCCAGCGCCTATGGCGCACGGGCCATTATCGAGCGCTTCAAACAAGAAGGCGTTTGCATTGACCATGTGGTCACTATAGGTGGGATCTCGAAAAAATCCGACTTCATTATGCAAACCTGCGCCGATGTGTGGAATTGCAATATCGACGTACTCGAGAGCGAACAAAGCTGTGCCCTCGGCGCCGCCATTTATGCCGCAACCGCAGCCGGGGTTTATCCCGATGTGTTGAGTGCCCAAGCCGCAATGGCCTCAAGCGTTGCGAAAACCTATCAACCGAATCCTGAAAACGCACAGAAATATCAAGCGCTTTATCAAGCGTACTTAGCCCTTGGCCACTATGTTGATGGAGCAAAATAAGATGTCTTTTTTAGAGCTAAAACGCGAAGTCTACGAAGCCAACATGGAGCTTGAGAAACGCAAACTGGTGACTTACACCTTTGGCAACGTTTCACAAATTGACCGTCAACTGGGCGTGATTGGTATCAAGCCCAGCGGCGTGCCCTATGAAGATTTGAAGGTTGAAGACATTGTGATTGTTGACCTTGAGAATCAAATCGTCGAAGGGCGCATGCGTCCTTCATCCGATACCAAGACGCACACCTATTTGTATCGTCAGTGGCAGAGTATTGGTGGCATTACCCATACCCATTCAACCTATGCCACCGCGTGGGCGCAGGCGCAGATCGCGATTCCCTGCTTAGGCACGACACAGGCCGATTATGTGTACGGTGAAATTCCATGCACAGCAGTGATGCGCAATGATCAGATAAGCCGCGACTACGAAGAAGAAACCGGCGTGCAGATCCTCGATTGTTTTGCCGACCGAGATCCCAACGAGTCGCCCATGGTGATAGTGGCAGGCCACGCGCCGTTCACTTGGGGCGCGAATGCGGCTAAATCTGTGTACCACGCCGTGTTGCTCGAAGAAATCGCGCGGATGGCGTATCTCACCAAAACATTATCACCAGGTATAAATCAGTTAAAACAAGAGCTTATTGATAAGCATTATTTGCGTAAGCATGGAAAAGACGCTTATTACGGCCAAAGCAAGTAATTGCCAGTCGGGTCTCATTTCAAACTAGAGAGAGTAATATGAAAGCCTTCAAACAAAAACAAGTGTGGTTTATCACAGGGTCACAGGATTTATACGGCCCGAAGGTATTAGAACAAGTCGCTAAAAACAGTGAGCAAATTGTTCATGGCTTTAATGAATCTTCCGCCATTTCGATGGAAGTGGTGTACAAGCCAACCGTAAAATCCCCACGGGAAATTCATGCCGTATGCCAAGCGGCCAACAGCGATGAAAACTGTGTTGGCGTCATTCTGTGGATGCACACTTTCTCTCCCGCCAAGATGTGGATTGCTGGCCTGAATGAATTAAGCAAGCCATTCATGCATTTACATACCCAGTTCAATGCCGAGCTCCCTTGGAGCGAAATCAATATGAACTACATGAACACCCACCAAAGTGCTCACGGTTGCCGCGAATTTGGTTTTATCGGCACACGTATGCGTAAAGAGCGCAAAGTGGTTGTGGGTCACTGGCAATCGAGCGATGTACAGGCACAAATCGATGATTGGTGCCGCGCAGCAGCGGGTTGGCACGAGAGCCAAAACCTGCGTATCGCACGCTTTGGCGACAACATGCGTCAAGTGGCCGTGACCGAAGGCGACAAAGTTGCCGCACAAATTCAATTCGGTTACGAAGTGCACGCCTATAGCTTAGGTGAACTTAATGAGGCGATTGCAGCCATTGCCGAAGGCGATGTAACCGCACAGCTCGATCGTTACGCCAGCGAATACCAAGTGGGTAACGAACTTTTTGGTGATGAATACCAATTAGACCGTTTAAGAAAAGAAGCCAAGATTGAACTCGGCTTAACCCAATTCTTAACCCAAGGTCAATTTGGTGCCTTTACCAACTGCTTCGAAAACCTGACTGGTATGACAGGATTACCGGGACTGGCTACCCAACGTCTGATGGCGAACGGTTTCGGTTACGGCGGCGAAGGTGACTGGAAAACGGCTGCCATGGTGCGCATTATGAAGGTCATGGGCCAAGGCCGTGCCGGTGGTACTTCATTTATGGAAGACTACACCTATAACTTTGGAGCGACTGACCAAGTTCTTGGCGCCCACATGTTAGAAGTCTGCCCCTCGATTGCCGCGGCAAAACCGCGTTTAGAAGTTCACCGCCATACCATTGGTGTGCGTTGTGACGTGCCACGTCTGTTATTCACTGGTAAAGCGGGCCCAGCAATCAACGTATCGACTATCGATTTAGGCAACCGTTTCCGTATCATTCTCAATGAATTAGATACAGTGACACCACCACAGGAACTGCCAAATCTGCCTGTCGCGTCTGCGCTGTGGGAGCCTCGTCCGAATTTAGCCGTTGCCGCCGCAGCTTGGATCCACGCCGGTGGTGCTCACCACTCGGCCTATAGTCAAGCTATCACCACAGATCAGATTGTCGACTTTGCTGAAATGGCCGGTGCTGAACTGGTTATCATCGATGCCGACACTAAGATCCGCGAGTTTAAGAATGAACTTCGCCAAAATTCCGTTTATTACGGTTTAGCAAGAGGGTTATAATTCTTGCGCAGCAATAAAGCCGCCTTCGGGCGGCTTTCATTTTTCTGGAACCATTCATTTCATAGGGTTAACACAGATGTATACAGAATTTGACGGCATTATCTTCGATATGGATGGCACCTTAGTCGACAGCGGTCAGTTGCATGAACAGGCATGGCGACAAACCTTGAATCACTTTGGGATCCCCGTAGAGCCTGCTCTAATGCGCTCGTTAGCGGGCGTGCCTACTGTTGGCACCTTAGAGATTCTGATCGCCCATTTTGGCGTCACACCAACGGCCAGTTGCGAAGCCATGAACGAGTATAAAGAAGCCCTAGTGCGCGACACTATGCATTTATATGTCAAACCGACGGCATTAGCCGAATTTGCCAAGCAGAATCAGGGCAAACGCCCAATGGCGGTCGGCACAGGCGCCTACACAGAGGAAGCCATTCAAATCTTAACCCTGTGTGGGTTACTGGAATTAGTCGATTATGTGGTGGGGGCTGACCAAGTCGCGTCACCCAAACCTGCGCCAGATACTTTTTTACGCTGCGCCGAGCTGATGGGCATAGCGCCAGAGCGCTGTATCGTATTTGAAGATGCGAAGGCGGGTATCCAAGCCGCCGAAGCGGCGGGGATGTTTGTGGTCGATGTGCATGCTGAATTACAGATTGAAAATGACTATTTCCTAGGCGCTCAATAGCCGTTGCGAGCTTGTCCAATCACTGGCTAAAACGCAAAATTAGGCTTTACAATGTAAAACTTTGGGGTAAGGTAGGGACAATGAGTTTGAGGAAATCCCCATAAATTCTTAGCGTTAACAAAATTTTTATTACCTTTATCAGGAAAGGTAGTATCATAACATTTGTTTATCCGCGTTAAGTACCTTATCCAGCTGATTGGATTGAGCACAGAGATAGAGAGTTAAAGAGGGCACTATGGCAAATCAGGCAAATAACCGTCCGCAGAATATCCATAACTGGGTGGCAAGCGAATTAGGTTCTCGCATTGTGGGCGGCTTTTATGCGCCAGGTGAATATATCCCTAACGAAAATGCTATCTGTGAAGAGCTGGAAGTATCACGCACCTCCTTAAGGGAAGCCTTTAAGGTGCTCACAGCAAAAGGGCTTATCGAGTCTCGCCCTAAGCTTGGCACTCGAATTCGTGAGCGTCGCCACTGGAATATGTTTGATCCGGTGATCTTAAACTGGTTTTCCCAATCGAAACCTTCACCCGAGTTTTATACTTCACTCTATGAAATTCGTGCCGTGTTTGAACCCGCTGCGGCGGAACTGGCTGCCAAGAAACGCACCCCAGAGCAGCTTGAGGTGATTGCGGCTGCTTATGCCAAGATGGAAGCGGCCGAATTAGGTACGGATGAAGTGTATACCTCGGATATCGATTTCCACATGGCGATTTTAGATGCGACCAATAACGAGTTTATGGTATCCCTCGGCGTGTCTATCCAATCTGCGCTGCTCGAAATCTTTAGACTCAGTAGCACAATTCAGGATGACTTTATCCAATCCCTCCCTGGCCATAAGGCCATTTATACTGCGATTGCCGCAGGAGACAGTGAAGGCGCGAAAGCCGAGATGAATAAATTACTCTCGACGTCTCAAGATACAGTGCATAAAAATATTGAGCGTAAATAACGAGTTATTCATTTTTAACGCACTCTACCGATAAAAAAAGGTGAACTTAGGTTCACCTTTTTTACTTTCGAGCGAGCAAAAAATAGGATTACTGCGGCTCGCTGATGCCTTCGCTTGTCATATGAATACGCTGTAGGGTGCCATCGGCATTGTAATGCAGCGGGTCAATTGCCACTGAACGTCTAAACTCACCGCCGCCATCCTGCGAGGCGCCGGTATGATAGATAAAGTAGGATTTACCTTTAAATTCAATGATTGCTTGATGGTTTGTCGGCGAGTTACCCGCCACTTCATTTAAGATACCTTGGTACTTCCACGGCCCCTGAATGCTATCACTGGTCGCATAGGCAATTTTTTCAGGGAAGCCTGAAGCGTATGAAAGATAATAGGTTTTATCTTTTTTATGTACCCAGAGTGCTTCGGTAAAGTTTGGAATATCAATCGAGTGAATTGGGCCATCGAGTTCAATCATGTTGGCTTTTAACTTGGCAAATCTTGGCTTAGTGTTGCCCCAAAACAGATAGGCTTGCTTGTCATCATCGATAAAGACAGCAGGATCGATATCATCCCAATCAATCTCGGTATCTGTGGTCATATCATTAGTGATAAGGGCGTTGCCGCGGGCATCCTTGAAGGGGCCGAGTGGACTATCGGCAACCGCGACACCAATAGCAAAACCATTGATTTTGTTGTGTCTTGCCGTTACATACCAGTAAAACTTACCTTCTTTTTCGATCACATGGCTGGCCCATGCATCTCCTTTGGCCCAGCTGAAGTCTTTCACCGATAACTTGCTGCCATGGGCCGTCCAATTGTGCATATCCTTAGAGCTAAAAACGAGCCAATCATGCATTTCAAAGAAGGTACGATTGTCCTTTGCAACATCATGGCCAGTATAAAGATAGACAGTATCTTGGTGCACTATAGCGGCAGGATCGGCGGTGAATACATCCGTAAACAAAGGGTTAGCAGCAATTGCCGCTGTACTGGCCGTGGTGATCAATGCCAAACAAGCACTCACACAAATACTAGAAAATGCCTTTTTCATACTTCCTCTATTGTTTTTTGATATTTTGGTATTATAGTAATACCAATACTTTTACGTGCTAGCAATATTAAAGTACAAATTGTTAACTCAGGGCATTAGGTTCGTCCGTTTGTTTTATATTGAGTGTTACTCAATCGTTCGGGCAGGACATGTGCCTTGGAAAACGAAGGTGTCATATGAATAATAAAAAACCGAAAACACTTCGTTCGGCTAGTTGGTTTGGTAGTGATGATAAAAATGGTTTTATGTATCGCAGTTGGATGAAAAACCAAGGCATACCCGAGCATCACTTTCAAAATAAGCCTGTGATTGGTATTTGCAATACCTGGTCAGAATTGACGCCCTGCAATGGTCACCTGCGGGAACTGGCGCAAAGAGTAAAGAATGGTATTCGGGAAGCGGGTGGCATTCCGGTGGAGTTCCCCGTGTTTTCAAATGGCGAGTCGAATTTACGCCCTAGCGCCATGTTAACGCGTAACCTTGCGGCTATGGACACGGAAGAAGCCATTCGTGGCAATCCCATCGACGGTGTTGTGCTGTTAGTGGGCTGTGATAAAACGACTCCGGCTTTATTGATGGGCGCGGCCAGTTGTGATTTACCGACGATAGTCGTCACGGGTGGGCCCATGCTCAATGGTAAGCATAAGGGCAAGGATGTGGGTTCTGGCACACTCGTATGGGAACTGCATCAAGAATATAAAGCAGGCAACATCAGCCTCGCCGCATTTATGAATGCCGAAGCGGATATGTCACGCTCAACGGGCACCTGTAACACTATGGGTACGGCATCGACTATGGCCTGTATGGTGGAAACCCTTGGCGTGAGTTTGCCACACAATGCCGCCATTCCTGCGGTGGATTCTCGCCGCCAAGTGTTGGCCCATATGTCGGGAATGCGAATTGTTGATATGGTCAAAGAGGATTTGACCTTAAGTAAAATTTTAAGCCGTGATGCTTTTATCAATGCCATCAAAGTCAATGCTGCCATTGGTGGTTCAACTAACGCCGTTATCCATTTAAAGGCCATTGCCGGCAGGATAGGGGTTGAGCTGTCACTCGATGACTGGCGCCATGGTTACACTGTACCGACCATAGTGAATCTTAAGCCTTCGGGTCAGTACTTAATGGAAGACTTTTACTACGCAGGTGGACTGCCAGCAGTATTAAGGCAGCTGTTTGAGCATGATTTACTGAGCAAAAACACGCTCACCGTCAATGCTGCTAGCCTCTGGGACAATGTCAAAGAGGCGCCTTGTTATAACCAAGAGGTGATTATGTCACTTGAAAATCCCTTGGTCGAAAATGGTGGCATTCGCGTACTGCGCGGCAATCTCGCGCCTCGCGGCGCAGTAATCAAGCCCTCCGCCGCCAGCGCGCACTTGATGCAACACCGTGGCAAAGCGGTTGTGTTTGAAAGTTTTGACGATTACAACGCCCGCATTGGCGATCCTGAACTGGATATCGATGAAAACAGCATTATGGTGCTTAAAAACTGTGGCCCTAAAGGATATCCGGGCATGGCTGAGGTTGGCAATATGGGATTGCCACCTAAGCTGTTGAAAAAAGGAATTAAAGATATGGTAAGGATTTCCGATGCACGCATGAGTGGCACCGCCTTTGGTACCGTTGTTCTCCATGTTGCGCCAGAAGCACAAGCCCTTGGGCCGCTCGCCGCGGTACAAAATGGTGACATGATAGCGCTAGACACCTATGCAGGGATATTACAGCTGGAGATCAGCGACGAAGAGTTACAGGCGCGCCTAGCAAAACTCGCGGCGGTGAAATCCATTCCAATCAATGGCGGCTATCTCTCGCTCTTTAAAGACCATGTGCTCCAAGCGGATGAGGGATGTGATTTTGATTTTCTCGTGGGATGTCGAGGTGCAGAGATACCCGCACATTCCCATTAAATATGAACTCGTTTTCTTTTATAATGAAACCAAATAATTATTTTAATAAAAGGTTGAGTTATGAAGTTGACTAATCAATACCCGAGTTTACAAGGTAAGACCATTTTTATCAGTGGCGGTGGTACGGGTATTGGGGCTTGCTTAGTACGGTCTTTTTTAGAGCAGGGCGCTAAGGTGGCATTTGTCGACATTTTAGTTGAGGAGTCGACTCAACTTGTCACAGGCCTTAAGCAGACTCAGCCTGACGCCAGTGTGAAATTTTATCACTGTGATCTTGTCGATGTAGCTGCGCTTAAAAGCGTCATTGCTCAGGTGGAAGACGATTTAGGCCCTATCTCAGTATTGATTAACAATGCCGCGTGCGATGAAAGGCATAGCATAGATGAAGTCACGCCAGAATATTGGGACCAATGCTTAAATACCAATTTGCGGCACTACTTTTTTGCCGTACAAGCGGTAAGGCCGCAAATGCAGCGGCTCGGCGGGGGTTCTGTTATCAACTTTGGATCTATGAGTTGGCACAATCGTCAAGCGGGAATGGCGGGATATACGGCCTCAAAAGCTGGTGTCATGGGCTTAACTCGAGGTTTAGCCGCCGATTTAGGCAAAGATAAAATCCGGATTAATACCTTAACGCCGGGTTGGGTGATGACAAAACGTCAACTCACACACTGGGTAGATAAAGATACGGCAAAACATATCGAAAATAACCAATGTATTAAAGAATATGTAATGCCCGAAGATATTGCTGCTATGGCGTTATTTTTAGCAGCAGATGATAGCAAACTCTGCACCGCACAAAATTTTATTGTCGATGGTGGTTGGATTTAAATATCACAATAAAATTTCAGTTCATTGAATAATGAGGTGAGTGCTGAGTTTATTTTAAATAAAAGGTAAAGCACTCACCATGCAACTCTCTGTTACTCAAAAAAGCCTACAACACGCCGCATTTGCGGATGAATTACAATTAGTCACGCTCACCAATAGCCACGGGCTTGAAGTAGTTCTGTCAAATTACGGCGCCAGTATTTGGTCAGTCAAACTTTATGGCCGAGCGCAAGAACCTATTTCATTAAGTCTTGGCTATCAAGATATTAAAGATTGGGCAACTAATCCGTATTATTTTGGTATTACCGCCGGCCGTGTCGCCAATCGTATTGGTAAAGCACAATTTCCCTTAGCAGGTAAAACGATTCAATTAGTCGCCAACGAAGGCAATAACCAACTTCACGGCGGACCTAAAGGATTAAGCCATTGCACATGGCAGGTTGAGACGCTGCAGGACAGTGACAGTGTGGCGGCGGTTTTCAGCATTACCAGTCCCGATGGCGATCAAGGATTTCCGGGTAATCTCAGTATTCAACTAGCGTACCGCTTGAAGGAAAACAATGAGTTAATCCTAAGTTATCACGCCACTTGCGATCAAACCACACCCGTCTGTTTAACCAATCATGCTTACTGGAACCTGGCCTCAGACAAACAGCAAGGTATTTTAGGGCACAAACTCTGTATTCATGCTAAATAGCTGATCCGAATACTGCTACATTTTCGCCGTGCCATGCCCACTGCCAGGAAATGGGGAAACGGTTCCCATAAAATGCCATACCATGCCAAGCAGTTCCCGTATGTTCCTGCAAGCGTGAT
>NZ_LGYY01000104.1:0-25348 GCF_001308045.1 Shewanella sp. Sh95 | reverse complement strand
TTGAATACATAGAAGTTGATTACAACAAAACCAGAAGGCATAGTTCACTTGGCTATTTAAGCCCTGAGAATTTTGAACTGAAACACAGTGCTTAGTTAAGTGTCCAGAGTTAGCGGATCAGATCAATTGTTGCCATAATTCGTAATAGAGTTTGTCCGTATCCAGCCCGACAGTCAGCATACCAATCTGTTGTTCCTGATACATAATTGGGTAACGAAACAGAGTTTGTCGGGAATCCTTAGCGTGAATCGCCTTGCCCAACTGCATGGCTACGCCATCGATACTCTCTAAATTGACACTCGACACCATCGGCATCATGCCCAAGCCTGAAAGCAAATCAGATAAGAGTCCGTGGTCCACGTCCCAGAGCGACTTAGCAATACTAGGCAAGATAGATTCTGAATACTCACGGATATCCGCAGTCGTCTTATCTATGCTCTCCTGATAGTTCCATATTAACTGCACAAGCATAGTCAACACGGCAAAAAACGAACTTACGCCGATAATCGTCAGCGTCATTCTGTGGCTAATTGAATGATTTCGGTGCTTCATGAATACCTGTTCTTTATTATTGTTTTGGTAACTTCTCTAAAATCTGACTCTTAAAGATCCCAGACCAATCCCTTGCAACTAACTTCTGATAAAAAGCTGAATCGGGATTAAGTACCCTAAAGAGTTCTATATCCTCATAGGAGGAATAACGTTGGGTCTCTTGGTATTGTTTGAGCTGAATTAACCCTAAAGCACCCGCTAAAAAATGCCCACCTCCCAGAGCAGTCACTTTACGTTCTTGGCAGAGCGACAAAATCTCAGGGGAAGTATTAATCGAACTGACCAGTACATCACGTCCAGGTTCAAGGCCCTTTTCGCGGAGTGCTTTTACCACTCCGATAGCCATTTTATCGTTCGCCGTCCAGATTAAGGTTAAATCCGGATAACGGCTGAGCAAGGTTAATGTTTGATCATAAGCAATATCTTCACGCCATTGACCATATACCGTTTGAGTAACAATAACATTGGGTTGCATAAAGAAATAATCATTAGCGCCTTGAGTTCTTAACACTGATGCGGGCGTAGATTTATCGCCTGAGATTAATAAAACCTTAGCCTTTTTATTTTCTAAACGACTTAGCAAATTTTTAGCGGTATCAGCACCAATAGCATAGTTATCTGGGATAATCGCTGGTAATAAATAAGTTTGCCAATGTGGATCTGCCAATAAGTGTTCTCGCTCGGCGACAGAAATATCATTTAAAATCAATTGAACATATATGGGATATTGATAAAGCATCTGCAACATTTTTATCGCAGACTGCTTCTCATTCACTAAAATAATATGAGTAGGAAGTGATGGGTGAGATTTTAATAACGTTTCTAATTGAGCAATCATTTTAAAGTGATTGCGATCTGAATGTATGATTTGCAAATTAATATCAAGCTTTGATGAAGCCACCTGCATTAATTTATCGACATCACCCCAAAAGCTATCCGTAACCGCGCCTGGATTAAAAAAAACCACATCCAATTTAGCCCACGCAGGCAAAGCAAAACACAGTATGCCTATCCATAAACAACGTAAACATAATAGATGCAAAGGCGAGTACTCCTCGACCGTGTTTCCCCGCATGTGATCCATCACAGAGGTCACTTTATTATTATCGATTCACAACCTTGTTACCGCATAATTACCAAAACAACTCAATGGCAACCAACACTTCGATTAAACCACAAAATAACAAAAAGTGTACTTTATAATAAAGAATATTAATTTTCGCTCCTGTTTTAGGCTCGAAATTATAGAATATTCATTTAATATTAATAAGATAACTCGACGCATAAGATAAGAGGCCATTTTTAATTCCAATATTAGGCCGTGTTGACGTTTCGAGATTAGATTTTGTTCGTTCTGGCAAGTTCGTGCTCGCGAAACGAGGAATGATGTGTAGTTATTCTACTCAAATGACGAGCGGCTCTTATGACTGAAAGTAAGAGCAAGAGCTTGCCAGACGAACCCTTCTGGCAGCATTTGGCTGGCTTTTCTGCCGCGTTATCGTCCGTTTATGTAGAATAACTACACGGCACGGACTTTGCCTTGCATAAAAGCCAGCCTAATTGCTGCAAAAATAACCCTGAAACGTCAACACGCCCTAATCATTCAGCCTCTTTACATAGCGCACTTAACCACAGTCGATCCCCCAAGATTGCCTTACGTTTATTCTCTGTTAGTATATGTATAAATTCACAGTGATTGAGTGCTAACGACTTGCAGCAATTGGATCTTGTTCCGATCACCGAACTCAAGGGCGTCGCCAAAAGAGTCGCGGAAAAACTCGCCAAACTCGGCATCACAACAGTACAAGATCTGCTGTTTCACTTGCCCCTGCGCTACGAAGACCGCACTCAAATCTATCCCATCGCCGCACTCATGCCCGGAAATTACGGCACCATTGAGGCCGAAATCCAGTCGACTCAAATCCTTCAAGGCCGTAAACGCATGCTCGTCTGCAATGTGCGTGACGATACTGGCAGCATGAGCCTACGCTTTTTTAACTTTTCAATGGCGCAGCGCAATGCGATGCAAAATGGATTAATGATCCGTGCCTATGGCGAAATTCGTCGCGGAAGTCATCAAGCGGAAATCGTGCACCCCGAATATAAAATCGTCTATCCGGGTGAGGATATTCACCTAAGCGATACACTTACGCCGATTTATCCCACCACCGAGGGCTTAAAACAGGCGAGTTGGATTAAGCTCACCGAACAGGCACTTGAATTATTAGAAGATGGCGGCTTGACCGAGTTATTACCCGCCCATTTGCAGCCAAACAACATGAGCCTAAAACAGGCGCTGCAAACCCTGCATCGCCCCCATGCGGGGATTTCACAATTTGATTTAGAGCTTGGTCAACACCCCGCGCAGCAGCGACTGGTGCAGGAAGAATTACTCGCCCACAACCTGAGTATGCTACGCCTAAGACAACGCAGTAACCTCGACGCCGCCGTGACCATGCATGCCACGGGGCAATTACTAAAGCCTTTTCTCGCCTCACTGCCCTTTAAACCCACAGGCGCGCAGCAACGTGTCGTTGCCGAGATAGGTAAAGATTTAGCACAACCGCACCCCATGATGCGCTTAGTGCAAGGGGATGTCGGCTCAGGCAAAACCTTAGTCGCCGCCCTCGCCGCCCTTCAAGCGATTGAAAACGGCTATCAAGTGGCCATGATGGCGCCCACCGAATTACTCGCCGAGCAGCATGCAGCTAACTTTGCCGCGTGGTTTGAACCACTAGGATTAAAAGTCGGTTGGCTTGCGGGTAAGCTTAAAGGTAAAGCTCGGGCGCAATCTTTAGCGGATATTGAATCTGGCGCGGCACAAATGGTGATCGGCACCCACGCCATTTTTCAGCAACAGGTTATCTTCCATAGGCTCGCTTTAATTATCATCGACGAGCAGCACCGATTTGGTGTCCACCAGCGGATGGGACTCAGGGAAAAAGGTATCAATCAAGGGTTTCATCCCCATCAGTTGATTATGACGGCAACCCCGATCCCACGGACGTTAGCCATGACAGCCTACGCCGATCTCGACACCTCGATTATCGATGAGTTACCCCCAGGGCGCACACCCGTCACCACAGTCGCCATACCCGATTCGCGCCGTAATGAAGTACTCGAGCGCGTCCGCAACAGCGTGATCACGGACAAGCGCCAAGCCTATTGGGTCTGTACCTTGATTGAAGAATCCGAAGTCCTCGAGTGCCAAGCCGCCGAAGATACTGCCGAAGAATTACGACTATCGCTGCCGGAGCTGACCATAGGTTTAGTCCACGGCAGGATGAAAGGTGCTGAAAAGCAACAAATTATGGCGGACTTTAAAGCGGGAACCATAAACTTATTGGTGGCAACAACGGTAATTGAGGTCGGCGTCGATGTCCCTAACTCTAGCCTGATGATAATCGAAAACCCCGAACGATTGGGACTTGCACAGTTGCATCAACTGCGAGGACGAGTAGGGCGCGGTGCCGTAGCCAGTCATTGTGTGTTACTCTACAAGGCGCCACTGAGTCAAACCGCAAGTCAGCGGTTGAATGTCCTGCGGCAGAGTAATGATGGTTTTGTTATCGCACAGAAAGACCTAGAGATACGTGGTCCCGGTGAAGTGTTAGGCACTAAACAGACAGGGCTAGCCGAACTTAAGATAGCTGATTTAGTTAGAGATCAAGCGCTTATACCACATATCCAAAAGCTTGCGAATCATGTGATGTCGCAAGCACCCGATGCGGTTGATGCCATTATTCATCGTTGGCTTGGGCATAGGCAACAATATGTTCAAGCGTAAACCTTAAGCTAACCCCTTCAAGGTAAAATAAATTCAACCTGTTCAGCTAACCGCTATGGACAAGCGCGTGTAAACTTGCAAAATGAACTTGCAACCTAAAAGGCGGCACTTGCACTTTAATGTTAGCTGCATGATATTCACCACATTACCTTGACACTGAAGCGAAGGATGTAAAATGCAAGTTAATCAAGATGATAGAATTACACCTCAAGAGACCTCGTCTAGCAGTAATCGCTTTGCGTTGATTGCGATTGTGCTCGTCATCCTGCTCTCTGCGGCAGGTTATTACTACTATAGTAAAGATGACTCACCCAAACTCATTCCTAATGCACCGATAGTACTACCAGAGCCGCCATCGTCAGAACCGCTTACTCTGGAAACAAACCCTGAGCCTGAAACCACTCCAGTTGAAAACGTAACACCACAAACGACCACGACGGAAACAGACTCAACCACCACCGTTGAGCCTCAAGCGCCCGTAGAAACGGTGCCAAACTTGCCTGAGAGTGATGCTTTTGTGCATCAAAAAGCACTGGCACTTATCAGTAATAATGTCGTAGGTTCATCCTTAGTCACACAAGATTTGATCCGTCAGTTTGTAGTCTTCGTGGATAACTTGGCGCAGGGCGAATTGACCCGCAAAGTCAGCCCAATTAAGGGCCCTGAAAAACTCTTTACCGTGGCGGAAATCACTAACAAAGTGTATTTAAATCCAGAGAGTTACCACAGATATGATGCCTACGCGACCGTCATTGCCAATATGGATGAGCAAAGCTTAATGCACACCTACAAGCAACTCACGCCGCTATTTGATGAAGCCTTCGCTGAACTGGGTTATAGCAACGCCAAATTCAATGACAGAATGCTACAAGCAATTAAGGTAATGCTCGCAGCGCCAATTATTGAAGAGCCCATTGAGCTGAGTTCAATTAGCGTCAACTATCGCTTCGTTGATCCCAATTTGGAAGCCTTACCCAGTGCCCAAAAACTGCTTGTTCGTATGGGACCAGAGAACACTCGTAAAGTGAAAACTGCACTGCGTAAAATGGAAAGCCAACTCGCACAATAGATTGATATTCAATCAATAGTGGCATTATTAATAATAAACAGGCGCCTCGAGCGTCTGTTTACTATTGATATCAGAGCCTGTTCAACTGAGGTTAAGCCACTTAGTCTACACTCCCTGTCTTTATCCCGTTCTGAAAACTATGTTAGCCAACAGTGACAAAGCAAAATCTCATTGCATTTTATTAACCTTGCATATGCAAATGACTTCATTAAAACTAAGGACTTAGTGTAGAATGTGCCGTTCAATAAATGGGGGAATTGTGTTCGTTCATCCAACGAGAAAATAGCGATAAGCCAGTCAATTCATTAATGTTTTCGCTTAGTTAGGGATAACTAAGACAGCTTTAAATAGTGTCGAGGCAAAGTAGTGCAACTCAGATTCAGCATCCTCTCTTGGGGGGCGTGGGCTCCAAACTATCAGCAGCATGATGACTGGCAAACTTGGTGCAAGCACTCGGCTGAAACGACCAAAGAGGCTTCACCCACTGACAGCATATCTCCGGCACTTCCCCAAGTGCCAGCCATGCAGCGTAGACGCTTTAGCCGTTTAACAAAAATGATGCTAGATGTCAGTTTTCAATGTGATACGCCACCAAACTGCCGTTCGATATTTGCTTCCCGCCACGGCGAACTGCATCGCACTATTGGCTTGCTCGAAGATATTATCGCTAAGCAACCGCTTTCTCCCTTAGGTTTTAGTCAATCCGTGCATAACACTGGCAGTGGTATTTTTGGCATTTTACACAATAACACCGCCCCTTCTACCTCAATTGCCGCAGGCACTGAAACCCTTTCCCAAGCCATGGTGGAAGCTTTCGCCCAGCTACATCAATCAGCAGAGCCGTTATTACTGATCTTTGGCGATGATCCTGTGCCACCGGTATACGATGAGTTTACCCAAGAGTATGAACTCCCCTTAGCCTTAGGTTTTACCCTCGCGCCCGCTTGTCATCGCTCGTCCGTAAAGCTCACGCTAAGCCAACTGACTCAAGCACAGCAACAAGTTACTCCTGCGCTGTCCTACGGCATATTGATCCATGCTCTAGCGACCTCACAAAACATTGCTGGCTGTTTATCCCATTGGCACTGGAGCGTAGAACATGGCTAATCCCGCTCCACAGGGTGCACAGTTCAATGTCGCTTATACGCTGCCCGAAAAACGCCGCACGGGAATCAACTATATTCCCCGTTGGCTCGGTGGCGTCAGTTGCTATATTGCCTTTGGTTTAGGTGGACTGTTAAGTTCGCTCACTATATTGCCTTTACTGCGTTTTTGGCCCGGCACACCTGAGGCGAGGATTATCCGCGTGCAAAAAGCGGTGCACACTATGTTTAAAGGCTTTGTCGCTATGTTGACGTGGGCTGGGGTGATCAACGTTAGCACCCACAATGCCGAGCAGTTACATAGCGCCAAAGGGGTGATCGTCATCGCCAATCACCCGAGTCTCGTCGATGTGGTGGTGTTGATCAGTCTCATGCCCAATGCGGGTTGTATCGTTAAACAAGGCCTTTGGCGTAATCCGTTTTTACGTGGTGTGGTTTCCTGCGCAGGTTATATCCCGAATCGCGGCGCAGAGTTGATGCTCGAAGATTGCCGCGAAGTGCTCGCCAGAGGCACTAATTTAATTATCTTCCCTGAAGGTACGCGCACAGTATTTGGCTCAATAATCAATGAGTTTGCCCGGGGCGCCGCCAATATTGCCATTCGTACCCAAGCCGATATTTTACCTGTGGTTTTGCGCACCAATGTACGAGGTTTGACAAAGGAACAGCCTTGGTATGAGATCCCAAGGCAAACCATGGGAATGGCCGTCGAAATCGGCAATCCAATTCCTCACCAAGCCTATCAAGCCCCTTTGGGTGAGCATGCGAAAATGGCCCGACAATTAACTCGGGACCTTGAACAATATTATCAACAACAACTCGAAAATAATTATGACTTTACACAACGAAATTAAACAGTTAATTATCGACTGCCTCGACCTAGAAGATGTCAGTATTGATGATATTGAAACCGATGCGCCGCTATTTGGTGACGGACTCGGACTCGATTCTATCGACGCCCTCGAGTTAGGGTTAGCCATCAAGAAAAAGTTTGATGTCAAAATCGAAGCCAACTCGGATAGCACTAAAGCACATTTTTACAGTGTGGCCAGCCTTGCTAAATTTATCGAATCACAGCGCCCATAGGAGAGGAAGATGCAAAACCGTGAACAAATCCTCGCTATGCTGACCACGATTTTAGTGGATGAGTTTGAAATCGATGCCGATGCGATTACCCCCGACGCCAATCTTTACGAAGAGTTAGATCTGGACAGTATTGATGCCGTCGATCTGGTGATTAAGCTGCAACAACTGACAGGCAAAAAAATTCAACCCGATGAATTTAAATCCGTTCGTACCGTCAATGATGTGGTCAACACCATTGAAGGCCTAGTAAAAGACTAATGCGCGTCCTGCTACAGGTGCTCACCGCACTCGCGCTGATCGCCTACCCAGTTGCCGTGTATTTGGGGCTAAACTATCTACCCGCAGGCACAATCGCCCTAGTGCTTTGCCTGTTGTTAGTAGTGCGTTTAATGCTGCAAAAGCAAAAGGTTAAAACCTTAGTCTTGCCTTTGCTTGTGGGGATTGCCCTCACTGCTGGCAGTTTTGCGGCAAAACGTAGTGACTGGCTGTTGTATTACCCGGTGGTGATGAATCTCACCATGTTAGCCCTGTTTAGCTACTCGCTATACCAAGGCCCAAGCATGATAGAGCGGCTCGCGCGGTTAAAAGAACCCGACTTGCCGGATGAAGCCATAGGCTACCTTAAAAAAGTCACCCTACTTTGGTGCGGCTTATTTATCCTTAATGGCTCAATGGCGGCCTATACCGCCGCATTTACCAGCCTAGCAACTTGGACCTTGTACAACGGTTTGATTGCATACGTACTCATGGGACTGCTCCTCGGTGGGGAATGGTTATATCGCAGCTTTTGGTTGAAGAAGACATGACACAACTACTCAAAAACTGGTTAACCCAAGGGCCATTCGCCCAACAACTGATCAGCTTTAATCACCATGACATAGTCACAGGTGCCCTGTTTACCAATCAGGTGGCCCATTTTTACGAGCAGCTGCGCCAAGCGCCTGAGCAAAAATGGCTACTGGCGAGTGATACCAGCGATCTGTTTGCCGTTGGCCTGTGTGCCGCACTCTTGGCGGGTAAAGAAATTATTTTGCCGCCCAACACCCAAACCGGCACCTTGAGCGAATTAACACACCAATTTGAAGGCATATTGTCCGACAAGCCATTGTGCGAGAGTCACGCCTTTATCCTATTGAATAAAGAGCTGAGTCTGCCCACAAAATCTTGGCCCAAGAGCGACAGCTTTGGTGAACTGGTGCTGTTTACTTCGGGCAGCAGTGGCGAGCCTAAGGCCATTCGCAAGAGCTTAAGGCAGCTCGATGCCGAAGTGACTGTGCTCGAGCATACCTTCGCCGAACATTTACCCCATTGCAGTGTGGTCTCAACCGTTTCCCATCAGCATATCTATGGCTTGCTGTTTAAAATCCTCTGGCCCTTAGCCGCCAGTCGCCCCTTTTTAAGCGAGCAAATTGAATACCCAGAGACCTTAAGCTACTACACCGCACTGTTGCCGAATTTGTGCCTCATCAGTAGCCCAGCGCAATTATCCCGTTTGCCTAAGGCGCTAGAGCACGAACGCCAACTGCGCTCACCCAGCTTAGTCTTCAGCTCCGGTGGCCCCTTAAGTTTCACCGCCGCCCAAGGGGTTGCCCAGTGCTATGGCCATTTACCCATAGAGATATTCGGCAGCACCGAAACCGGCGGTATCGCCTATCGTCGCCAACAAGAGGCCGACGAACCATGGCAAGTGTTTGAACAAATTACCATAGACCAAGACGCTGACGATGGTGCCCTGCTGCTGAAGTCACCCTACTTGGCCGACGATGAGTGGTTACGTTGTGAAGATAAAATTGAGCCAACGGCCAATGGCCAATTCAGGCTCAAGGGAAGACTCGATCGCATCGTTAAGATTGAAGAAAAACGCCTGTCACTGGCGCAAATGGAGACCTTGCTCTGTAGCCACGCCTATGTCGAGCAGGCCGCCTTGGTCGTATTGCCCCAGTTTAAATCCCAGTTAGGAGCCGTCATTACGCTATCACCATTGGGCCGTAGCGTGCATCAAGAGCAGGGAAAACTCAGTATCAACAATGCGTTAAAAGCGCATCTACTGACCCAGTTTGAACGAGTAACCTTACCGCGCCGTTGGCGTTACCCCGACACCCTACCGTTAAACACTCAGGGTAAGCGTGTCGCCGCCCAGCTAGTTGAGTTATTTGACCATGATTAAGTCGAGTTTACCGCCGATACTCACATCAGAGTTCGGCCCTGATAGCATTGAATTACGCCTGCTGGTCGCCGCCGATCTCGAATATTTTAACGGCCATTTCCCCGAGCAAGCCGTACTCCCCGGCGTGACCCAACTCGATTGGGCCGTGCGCTTAGGTTGCGAGCATTTTGGTTACAACGCTGCGGTCGCTAATTTAGAAGTACTAAAGTTTCAACAGCTTATTCTGCCAGGGCAGGAAGTGACCTTAATCATCAGTCACAATGCCGCCAAGGAAAAACTCACCTTTGCCTACAGCGATGGCGACCACCGCTATGCCTCAGGCCGTATCAGCTTTGCCAGCAAGCAAGGTGATGGAGCGGCGCAGTGAGCGACGGTATGAACGACATAATGTTAGCCCCGCCAAGTGATTTAATGGGCCCAGTCCCGATCAAGCTGGCACTGGTGATCCCCAATTACAATCACAGCGCCGCGATCGCCCAGACCTTGGCCGAGCTCGCCACTCTTAATCTACCCTGCTATTTGATTGACGATGGCAGTAATGATGAGACCCGCTATCTGCTGCAATCCTTGGCGGAGCAACACGATTGGGTGACCTTGCTGCAACACCCCTACAACCGAGGTAAAGGTGCGGCAGTAATGACTGGGCTTCGCCGCGCCTATCGCGATGGCTTTACCCATGCGCTACAGGTCGATGCCGACGGCCAGCATAATTTAAGCGATATCCCCGCGATGCTCGCCAAAGCGCAGGCCAAGCCGGATGCGCTGATCTCGGGTAAGCCCGAGTACGATGAGTCCGTGCCCAAGGGGCGACTCTACGGCCGTTATCTCACCCACTTTTGGGTATGGGTCGAAACCTTAAGCTTTGATATTCAAGATTCTATGTGCGGATTTAGGGTGTATCCCCTAGCTGCCACCGAGCGTCTCTTCAGCCAACAAGCACTCACAGAGCGGATGGATTTCGATATCGAAATCCTAGTAAAACTCTACTGGCAAGGGGTAGAAATTCTGTTTCACCCCACCAAGGTCATTTATCCCGAAAATGGCGTCAGCCACTTTCAAGGTGTGGCCGACAATGTGCGCATCTCTAAACTGCACACGCGGCTATTTTTCGGCATGTTAAAACGTCTGCCGCAGTTGCTGCGCCGTAAACAAGCGGCGAAATCGACGTCGTCTGCTCATACTGCGACCCATTGGTCTGCCATGAAGGAGCGCGGCAGTTATTGGGGCATCAAACTATTAGTCGAAAGCTACCGTTTTGGTGGCCATTGGCTATGCCGCGCCATTATGTATCCCGTAATTTGCTACTTCTTCCTGACTGGCAAAGTCAGCCGCGAAGCCTCATTGGATTTTCTGCGCCGCGTGCAGCGCCTCGAGCCACGGCATCTTCAGTTAAATCAGCCCGTTGGCTGGCGCGACAGCTTAAGCCACTTTATCGCCTTTGGTAATGCGGCGCTCGATAGAATCGATGCTTGGTGCGATCGCATTCAATTAAGCCAAGTGGATTTTCCCGACCGCCAAGTGCTGGCCGATCAGCTAGAAAGCGGCCAAGGTGCCGTGCTGCTGGTGTCCCACTTAGGCAATCTCGAGCTGTGCCGCGCGATTTCAATCCACCAGCGCAAGGTCAAAGTCAATGTCATGGTGTTAACCAGCCATGCCGAAAACTTTAATAACGTACTCAAGCAATTAAACCCTGATAGCACGCTGAATTTGATCCAAGTGACCGAGCTAAATCCCGCCACATCGATGCTATTACAACAAAAAATTGAAGACGGCGAGTTAGTGGTGATTGCAGGAGATAGAACCTCATCCCAAGCCCAAGGGCGAGTCGTGTACGCGCCATTTATGGGCCAAGAAGCCGCCTTCCCGCAGGGGCCATTTATTCTGGCCGGACTCTTAGATTGCCCGGTTTATCTGATGTTTTGCCTGCGCGAGCAAGGGCGTTATCGAGTGCATTTAGAACGCTTCGCCGAGACACTTAAAGGCCCACGAGCGGGCAGAATGGAACGACTCCAACAGGCCGTTTCTCGCTACAGCGAACGCCTCGAACACTACGCAAGGCGTGAGCCCTTGCAGTGGTTTAACTTTTTTGATTTTTGGCGGGACGATAGCAAGGTTAACCGCGCGACATCCGCCCACAAAACGACAACAGCACTCCCGGAGCAGGAGCGCACTACAGACAGGACAGAGCATTTATGATCCACGCAGTTACTCACACGACAACCGTTGAGTCGCCAATCGAATTTGGCCGTCAGTTACTCACATTAGAGCAAGTCGTTGCCGTGGCTAAGGGTGCCAAGGTCAAACTCTGTGATGATGCCGATTATCAAGAATATATCCAAAAGGGCGCCCGCTTTATCGATAGCCTGCTGCACGAAGAAGGCGTGGTCTATGGCGTCACCACTGGCTATGGCGACTCTTGCACAGTGAATGTGAGTCTTGACTTAGTGCACGAACTGCCGCTGCACTTATCCCGTTTTCATGGTTGTGGCCTTGGTGAAGTCTTAAGCGTAATGCAAGCGCGCGCCGTGATGGCTTGCCGTTTAAACTCTCTCGCGATTGGCAAATCGGGTGTCACCTATGAGTTATTAAAGCGCATCGAAACCTTGCTTAATCTCAATATCGTGCCAGTGATCCCAGAGGAAGGTTCAGTCGGTGCCAGTGGCGATTTAACGCCATTGTCTTACCTTGCCGCCGTGCTGGTTGGTGAGCGTGAGGTGATTTACCAAGGCGAGCGCCGAGCCACCCAAGAGGTTTACCGCGAGCTGAGCATCACGCCCCATGTGCTGCGCCCCAAAGAAGGCTTAGCCCTAATGAATGGCACGGCAGTGATGACGGCGTTAGCCTGTTTAGCCTTTGATCGCGCACAATATTTAGCGCGTTTAGCCAGCCGCATTACCGCCATGGCGTCGTTAACCCTTAAAGGCAACTCCAACCATTTCGACGATATTTTGTTTGCCGCCAAACCCCATCCAGGGCAAAACCAAATCGCCACTTGGATACGGGAAGATTTGAACCACCATGTTCACCCGCGCAATTCCGACAGATTGCAGGACAGATATTCCATCCGCTGCGCGCCGCACATTATTGGCGTGCTGCAAGACGCGCTGCCCTTTATGCGCCAATTTATCGAGACCGAAGTTAACAGCGCCAACGACAACCCGATTGTCGATGCTGAAGGCGAGCATATTCTCCATGGCGGCCATTTTTACGGCGGGCATATCGCCTTTGCGATGGACTCCTTAAAAAATACTGTGGCCAATATCGCCGATCTGATCGATCGCCAAATGGCATTAGTGATGGACCCTAAATTTAACAACGGTTTACCCGCTAACCTTTCGGGTTCGACTGGTGCACGTCGCGCCATCAACCATGGCTTTAAGGCGGTGCAAATCGGCGTTTCCGCTTGGACGGCGGAAGCACTGAAACACACTATGCCCGCGAGCGTTTTCTCACGCTCAACCGAATGCCATAACCAAGATAAAGTCAGCATGGGCACGATCGCCGCCCGTGACTGTATGCGCGTATTACAGCTGACAGAACAAGTCGCCGCCGCAGCCCTGCTCGCCATGACCCAAGGCATTGGTCTGCGTATCAACCAAAACGAGTTAGACGAAGCCTCACTGACGCCATCGCTTGCGACCACGCTCGCCCAAGTGCGCGCTGACTTTGAGCCATTAGTCGAAGACCGACCACTGGAAGCCGTGCTGCGCCAAACCGTTGCGAAAATCCAAGCGGGCGAATGGGAAGTGTGCCGATGAAAGCCTTGCTCTGCATAGAAATGGACATGCAGGTCCCCTTCCACGATGTGGATTCGATGGGGATCACTTGGCATGGTAATTACCTGCGTTATTTCGAAATTGCCCGTTGCAAATTGCTCGACGAATTAGGCTACAACTATCGCCAAATGCAGGCCTCGAACTACGCTTGGCCGATTATTGATGTGCAGATCAAATACGTTAAGCCCAGCACCTTCGAGCAACATATTACCGTGCGTGCCGAGTTAGTTGAGTGGGAAAATCGCCTAAAAATCAATTATCAAATCCGTGATACCACAACGGGCGAGCGCATTACTAAGGGCTATACCATTCAAGCAGCGGTGGATATGACGAGCCAAGAAATGTGCTTTGTAACGCCAGAGATATTTCGCAGCAAAATCGCCCCGCTGCTTGTAAAGGCGGATAGCGAATGAATGCCCTCCTCAAAACCTGGTCGCGAGCTAAGTGGGTGCAATGCTTCTGCCAAGGCGCACTGTTAAGTTGCATGCTGCTTGGCTCTGTGCAGGCGCAAGACCTTGCTACTCCTAACCTTACAGAAGCGAGCCAATATCAACCCCTGTTTAACCAAGGAGCCGATAACGCCGCGCTAGTTGCTCTCAGCCAAAAGCTTAACCTTGGCGAGACAGTACGCGGCCACTTTGTGCAATCCCGCCAACTTAAAGTGTTAAAAAAGCCCCTCATTAGCCAAGGTCAGTTTGTGTTCGACAAAGACCAAGGGCTGATTTGGCAGCAGCTTACGCCCTTTGAGTCCTTGCTCATTTTAAAAGATAAGCAACTTATTCAGCGAGATAGCCAAGGACGAGTGCAAGTCAGCAGCGCCGATGCTTCGGCAAGTGCCGCAGCCATGGGGGATTTATTACCCAGTCTGGTGAGTGCCATGCTGGGCGGTGATATTTCAGGATTAAGCAATCATTTTGAACTGCACTTCTTAGCTCAAAAAACCTTAACGAACGAATTAGCTAAGGAAAATTGGCAGCTCGGATTAACCCCGAAAGATCCGTTGATGAAAAAAGCCATCGCTAACATGGTGCTCGAAGGCAGCGATACTCTTCATGCATTAGTGCTGCTCAGCGCCGCACCCAGCGTGAGTCCGCAGGATATCACCCGTATCGATTTTCGCGAGCTGCGCCAAGGTAAACTGAGCGACGCCGAATTAGCCCAGTTCTCCATCGCGCTAACTCAAAAAGTTCCTCCACGGGAGACTGATCCTCAAGAGAGCAAGGCAAAATAATGGCGACCAAGATTGCCACGCGCATAGGTCACAGGCTGATGCACACCTCAAGCAAATTACGCCTTGCGATTTGGCTGTGTCTGATGCTGGCGGCGAGCCTATGGACGCTGCAACTGTGGCAAAATGGGGCTAAGGTTCAAAGCGATATTCTCGCCATGTTGCCCCATCTGCAGCAGGATGCGCTCACAGCCCGCGCCCTCGAGCAAGTGGAGTCAACACTTGCCGATCAAGTGTATCTTGCCCTGATTGCCAAGGATGAAACGCAAGCCATTGCGGCGGCAACGCTCCTGATGGAGCAGCTTAAGACTCAAAATACCGCCTTTACCGATATTCGCAGTGCCGACATGCAAATGGGTGAAGCCCTAGGCAAATATTATTTTCCCCATCGATTTAAGCTATTAACCCCAGAGCAAGCCGATGCGTTAACCCATAATGGCCTCGATAGCTTAGTTGCCTCGGCCACACAACAGCTCTACAACGCCTTTAGTTACGCCAATAGCCAACTGCTCACTCAAGATCCTTTGCTGTTATTTCCCGCCAATTTGCTCGCCCTTGCGCCCAGCTCGAAACTGAGCGCTAAGCAAGGGATTTTACTTGCTCATCCCAACCAAGGTGTTGATACCAAACAAGGTGTTAATAGCAGTGAGGGCGTGGCCGCTATTGTGATGGCAAAGGGCAAAGACAGCGCCTTTAATCCCAATGCCCAACTTATTCAGCAAGCAGCGTTAACACAAGCACTTACTACAGTCACTGAGCAATATGCCGGCATACAAGTCTTACAGGCAGGCGCGCTATTTCATGCTATAGAAGCAACGAATACCGCTAAGAGTGAAATCTCTGTCCTCGGTCTCGCCTCTTTGCTTGGGGTGGTGTTATTAGTTTGGCTGGCGTTTCGCTCCGTGATGCCACTCTTGCTGGCGATGGTGACCATAGGCAGCGGCTTGCTGCTGGCGGTGACCTTTACCCTAAGCGTGTTCGGAGAACTGCATTTACTCACCCTCGTCTTTGGCACTAGCCTGATTGGGATTGCCATCGACTACAGCTTCCATTTTTACTGCGAGCGGTTAAGCGATCATCAGCGTAGCGCGCAGGCGACCGTGGCCTATATTTTCCCCACTGTGTCGCTCGCCTTTATCACCAGCGCCTTGGCCTATGTCGGCATTGGCCTCGCGCCGTTTCCCGGCATGCAGCAGGTGGCGATTTTCTGCGCCTCTGGCTTACTCGGTGCTTACCTGACGTTAGTGCTGGCTTACCCACTCTTAGCGGGCAGCAAGTTACCTTCGGGAGAGCGTCCGCTGAATCTTGCACAGGCCTATCTTACGAAACTCACCGGATTCTCAAACAAACTGGTGTCGCCATGGGGATTGAGTCTATTCACCTTAGTGTTCGTAGGTGTTTGTCTGCTGGGTATCAGCCAACTTAAGGTGGATGATGATATTCGCCATTTACAACAAAGCCCTGCGAGCGTGACTGAGCCTGAAGATAAGCTCAGAAAACTCCTCAGTGGCGGTACCGATAACCAGTTTTTATTGGTGCGCGCATCGAGTGAAGAAGCCTTACTGCAACGGCTCGAAGCCCTAGGCCCACAGCTCGATGCCGCCATAAAACAGCAAGAGCTGGGCAATTATGTCAGCCTCAGCCGTTACCTACCGAGCAAGCAAAAGCAAGATGCAGCGTATCAATTACAGGGCGAGATTTACCAGTCGCAATTAACCACAGTACTAAGCAACATTGGCCTTGATGAGAGCCTAGCGCCAAACCTTTCTGCCGCCTATATTGGCGCCAAGGATAGCTATATCACCCCGACGGATTTTTTCGAACTGGGCTTTGGTAAACAGCTAGCGCCACTTTGGCTTGCACCAATGGGATTAGCGCCGCTTGAACACTCAACGGAGCCAACGGCCAATCCAGATAATACACAGCGAGGAAGCGACAGCCATGGCGCCATAGTGTTGCTCGGTGGTATTGAAGATATTGCGGCTCTCAAAGCGCGCTTTGCCAAAGATCCACAGGTACAACTTATCGATAAAGTCGCGGATATCTCCACCGTGATGGGGCATTATCGCCTGCTCACCCTTAAATTATTGGGGCTAGCACTGGTTATCGCACTCTTGCTATTTAGCCTAAGTTTTGGACTCAAAAAGGCCACTGTGGTTGTCGCCGTGCCGGCACTCGCCGCGGTACTTACCTTAGCCATTTTAGGCTTAGTCGGCTCACCCTTAAGCTTATTCCATGCGCTGGCGCTGATTTTAGTCTTCGGGATTGGGATAGATTACAGCTTGTTTTTTGCCTCCGCAGAGCAACATGGCAAAGCGGTGATGATGGCGGTGTTTATGTCTGCCTGCTCGACCCTATTGGCCTTTGGCTTACTCGCCTTTAGCCAAACCCAAGCTATTCATTACTTTGGATTAACCCTATCCCTCGGCATAGGCTTTACCTTTGTACTTTCGCCATTGATTTTGACCACTCGTCAGGTTTTAACCACCAACAAGGTCTCGATACCTACAAGGAATGTTATTTAAATGTCTACCTCTACTGCGGCTAGCGCCACACCGTCTCACTCCCTTTGCGTCGATGTCGCCATTATCGGCGCAGGCCCCTCAGGCTCGATTGCCGCCAGCCTGCTACATAAGCAAGGCAAACGTGTCATCGTGCTTGAAAGACAACACTTTCCGCGCTTTTCGATTGGTGAGAGTTTGCTGCCCTGCTGTATGCAATTTATTGAAGAAGCGGGCATGTTAGAGGCGCTGAATGCCGCGGGATTCCAATATAAAAATGGCGCGGCCTTCCGCCGTAATGGGGTATATACCACCTTCGACTTTACCGACAAATTTACCCCAGGGCCGGGAACAACCTTTCAAGTACAACGGGGAAACTTCGATAAATTACTCGCCGATACTGCGGCAAGCTTTGGGGTGGAGATCCGTTACGGTGAAACCGTTGAGGCGATAGAGTTAACTGCCGCACCACGTTTAACTGTGCGTAACGAGCAGGGCGAACTTTATCAAGTCGAGGCCAAATATGTGCTCGATGCCAGCGGTTTTGGCCGCGTATTACCACGACTGCTCGACCTCGAAACACCGTCCTCACTGCCGACCCGCAGCGCCATCTTCACCCATGTGGAAGATAACATCAGCGATCCCAACTTCGACCGGAATAAGATTTTAATTAGCGTGCACCCGCAGCATCAGGATATTTGGTACTGGTTAATTCCCTTCAGCAATGGCCGCTGCTCGCTCGGCGTCGTGGCAGAGCCGCAATTGCTCGCGCGCCTCGAAGGCGATTTAGAGCAGCAGTTAATGACCATAGTCAAGGAAGAGCCCGGCCTTAACGCACTGCTTGCCAATGCCAAAGTCGCCCAGCCCTGTGCGACACTCAAGGGCTATTCCGCCAACGTGTCGCGCCTCGCCACCGATAAGTTTGCGTTGCTGGGCAATGCCGGCGAGTTCCTCGACCCGGTGTTTTCATCGGGCGTAACTATCGCGATGCAGTCGGCATCCATGGCAGCAAAATGCGTGACCAAACAACTTAATGGTGACACAGTAGATTGGCCTACCGAGTACTCAGCACCGTTAATGCAAGGGGTGAACACCTTCCGCACCTATGTGCAGGCTTGGTACGATGGCCGCTTCCAAGATGTGATTTTTTATGAAGATCCCAATCCTAAAATCAAGCAAATGATTTGCTCTATTTTGGCAGGCTATGCTTGGGATGTGCAAAATCCCTTTGTTAAAGAATCCGAGCGACGTCTAAACATGGTGGTCGAGCTATGTCGGCAGGATGCTGAACTCATCACCGCCGAACCAGCAATCAGCGAATTAGCCGAGGTGTAATTCGATGCGCTTAAGCCTTAACGCCAAAGGTCGCCCTAACGCCAAAGGTCGCACAAAAGCGATAGTGACAGTAAGCCTAATGCTCTCAAGCCTCGGCTTGATGGGCTGCAGTGAGCTGCTCTATCGGCAAACCTGCGTCGGATTCACAAAAGATATGCGTTATTGCTTAGCGCCACTGCCACAGCATTTTGGCCCCGCAACGGATAAACCGCCCGCTAAACCAAGCAGCAATCCGCCAGCCGCAAACCCAGCTGGCACAGACTCTTCGAACCAGAGTCAGCAAGGCGACAGCAAAGCAAAGGTATCCTCCCAATCTTTTAGTCAGAAGGTGAGCATAAAAGTGGGTGATAACACCCATGAGCTGCTCACCCAGCTTGAACTTGAAGGGGAACGCATGACGCTGGTTGGGCTCGCTCCGCTAGGGCAAGCGTTGTTTACCTTGGTTTACGATGGGAATACACTCAGCAGTGAGCAGAGTCAGCTACTCGGGAATGAGTTTAAAGCCGAATATCTGATGGCGATGATGCAACTTATCTATTGGCCAGAACAGAGTATTCGTAGTCATTTAGAAGGTGGAAGTTTAGTGACAGGGCTATGTGACGCCATCCCCTGCCGCCAGTTTTATAGCCAAGACACGCTTATCAGTTACAACGATAACCAAACCCAAGTGATACAAATTCGTTATCAGCACCAAACCGACGATACCCTTTGGCAGGCACATATTAATTTAACCATGCCGCAGGCAAAGTTTGAGTTAGAGATACAACCGATTTAATCGTCCTTTGACAATGCCATAGGCACCCGTTAACCGCCAATCGATATGAGCCTTTAGCATTGCTCGCATCAAAGGCCATAGGTATAGCAAGCAGCAATGAATAACAGAGTCGCCATTACACAGATTGGATTGTGTACCCCGTTAGGGCAAACGCCCGAGCAGGTGTTAGCCCGCTTGATTGCAGGCGATACCAGTGCCATGCAAACCAATGACACCCTATTATTTGGGGAGTCGACACTGGTTGCGCCCGTCACTGAGCCATTACCGACGATACCTGCCGCACTGGCGCAATTCGATTGTCGCAATAATCAGTTACTCCTTGCTGCCGCACAGCACATTACCGACACGGTCGAACAGGCGAAACAGACATATGGCGCCGACCGCATCGGCGTGGTCTTAGGCACCAGCACCTCGGGGATTTCGAAGGGCGAAGCTGCCTTGGCCTATCGCAATCAACACGGCCACTTCCCCGCCGATTACCATTACTTTCAACAGGAATTAGGCAGTACCAGCGATTTTTTACGCCAGTTATTTGCGCTCCAAGGTCCCTGCTACACCATTTCGACCGCCTGCTCCTCTAGCGCTAAAGTGTTTGCCAGCGCCAAACGCCTACTTGAGGCCAAGCTGTGCGATATGGTGATTGTCGGCGGTATCGACAGCCTGTGCCAACTCACAGTTAACGGGTTTCACGCCTTAGAGTCGGTTTCCAAAGGACATTGCAATCCCTTCAGCGCCAATCGTGATGGCATCAATATCGGTGAAGGCGCCGCGCTATTTACCCTGACCTTAGCGACAGACAACACAGCAAATGAAGCCTGCGTATTGCTCGCAGGTATCGGCGAGTCGAGCGATGCGCACCATATGTCAGCACCGCATCCTGAAGGCGCAGGGGCGATTGCCGCCATGCAGGCCGCGCTTGATGATGCACAAATATCTGCGCAAGATATTGATTATATAAACTTACATGGCACAGCAACGCCTAAAAATGATGCAATGGAAAGCCGCGCCGTACTCTCGGTATTTGGCGACACGCCGCCCCCTGCAAGCTCAACCAAACCGCTGGTCGGCCATACCTTAGGCGCTGCGGGCGCGATTGAAGCCGCATTTTGTTACCTGTTGCTGTCACCGCATAATCACAGCTTTGCCCTGCCGCCCCATAGGTTTGATGGGCAGCAAGATCCGCAGGACCCTAGCATTGCGCTAGTCGCGGCCATGCAATGCGCCGAGCATGGCAAGCTTAACTATGTGATGAGCAACTCCTTCGCCTTTGGCGGCAGCAATGCCAGCCTGATTTTTTGCCGTAAAGGGGCTTAAGATTGATGTCCAGTTCTATCAATACCGCAATGTCAGCCGCCGAGCCGATTTGGCTGCAACACTTAGCCGAGCAGAATATTGCCGATTTTATTCCGCATCGTGCGCCAATGATCTTGATTGATAAGATTATTAGCCATCAGCAGGATGCGCTCGAAACCGAAGTGCTGATCACTCCGCAGAGCGCTTATTTTGACGAGCAACGTCAGGCCGTCCCCAATTATGTGGGTATCGAATATATGGCGCAGAGCATTGCCGCTTTAGCGGGCGTTGAGGCTAAACTGCGTCACGATAAAATCCGCGTGGGATTTTTATTGGGATCGCGTAAATTAGCCTTACACACGGCGCAATACGAACTCAATCGCTGCTACCGCACTCAGGTTAAACGCCTCTATCAGGAAGAGTCGGGACTGGCGGTATTTGATTGCCAGATTTATCTATTGCCCGAAGCGGGAGCGCAGCAAACACCACTGTTAGTGGCCGAGGCCAATGTGAATGTGTTCCAACCCCAGGACACCCAAGCGTATATCGCCTCAAGCCAGCAGGCTTAATGCCAAGAGTCATGCTTGGCAGCAACAAGTCTTATCACAAAAGGATTTAGCCCTTTGATGCACAAACAACTCATCGAGCATCAAGGGTGGAGAAATAAAGATGAATAACAGAGTATTAGTCACAGGTTCGAGCCGCGGTATTGGCAAAGCAATCGCCCTTAAACTGGCTGCGGCAGGTTATGATATCGCGCTGCATTATCACAGCAATCAGGCCGCAGCCGATACCAGCGCCGCAGAGCTTCGCGCCCTTGGGGTTAACGTCAGCCTACTAAAGTTTGATGTTGCCGACCGCGTTGCCGTCAAAGCCGCCCTTGAGGCCGATATCGAGGCAAATGGCGCTTATTATGGCGTGATACTCAATGCGGGCATCAACCGTGACAATGCTTTTCCGGCAATGAGTGAAGCTGAATGGGATAGCGTAATCCACACTAATCTCGATGGTTTTTACAATGTCATTCACCCCTGCGTTATGCCTATGGTACAAGCGCGCAAGGGCGGACGAATTATCACCTTGGCTTCCGTTTCCGGTATCGCGGGTAACCGTGGTCAGGTCAATTACAGCGCTTCTAAGGCCGGATTGATTGGCGCGACTAAGGCGCTGTCCTTAGAGCTGGCCAAACGTAAGATCACCGTAAACTGTATCGCCCCAGGTTTAATCGAAACCGATATGGTGGCGGATATTCCTAAGGATATGGTCGAGCAGTTAGTGCCGATGCGCCGCATGGGCAAACCCAATGAAATCGCCGCCTTAGCAGCCTTTTTAATGTCGGACGATGCTGCTTATATCACGCGCCAAGTGATTTCGGTGAATGGAGGCATGATCTAAATGACTGAGCCGACAAACCCGCCCCGCTTGGGTAGACGAGTTGTTGTCACCGGCATTGGTGGCATTACCGCCTTAGGTCACGACTGGCCGAGTATCTCAAACCGCCTTAAGGCACAAAAAAACTGTGTAGTGACGATGGCGGAATGGGACAAATATGACGGGCTAAACACTCGCCTTGCCGCCCCCGTGACCGACTTTGAAGTGCCAAGCCATTATTCGCGTAAAAAAATCCGCTCCATGGGACGAGTCTCGATTATGGCGACTCGTGCCAGCGAACTTGCACTTATCGATGCGGGACTCTTGGACGACCCTATCGTCACTTCGGGAGAGATGGGCATTGCCTATGGATCTTCCACGGGCAGTACCGATCCCATTACCGCCTTTGGCGATATGCTGAAAACTGGCGATATGTCAGGCGTTACCGCCACCAGTTATATCCGCATGATGGCCCACACCACAGCGGTAAACGTGGGGGTTTTCTTTGGCCTTAAAGGGCGCATTCACACCACCAGCAGCGCCTGCACCTCAGGTAGCCAAGGCATAGGTTACGCCTATGAAGCGATTAAATATGGTCAGCAAACCTTAATGCTCGCGGGTGGTGGCGAAGAACTCTGCCCCACGGAGGCCGTAGTCTTTGATACGCTGTTTGCGACCAGCACGAAAAACACCACGCCAGAATTATCGCCACGCCCTTTTGATGCCCAGCGGGATGGCTTAGTGATTGGCGAAGGCGCTTGTACGCTAGTACTTGAAGAGTTAGAACACGCCAAAGCGCGCGGCGCGAAGATTTACGCCGAGATCGTCGGCTTTGGCACTAACTCCGATGGCCAGCATGTGACTCAGCCCAATAGCGATACCATGGAAATCGCCATTCGTTTAGCCCTTAAGGATGCGGCGCTCACGCCCGACGCCATTGGTTATGTCAATGCCCACGGCACCGCCACCGACCGCGGTGATATTGCCGAAAGCCATGCGACCCACGCGGTATTCGGTGCGGATATGCCGATTTCATCCCTTAAAAGCTACACCGGCCATACCTTAGGCGCCTGCGGTGCGCTAGAGGCTTGGGTCAGCATTGAGATGATGAATGCGGGCTGGTTTGCCCCCACACTCAATCTCGACAATATCGACCCAGAATGTGCCGCACTCGATTACATTCGTGGCGAGCCACGTGCGCTCGACACCGACTATGTGATGAGCAATAACTTCGCCTTTGGCGGTATCAACACCTCACTGATTTTTAAACGCTGGAAAACGACATAAGGACATATCAATGAAACCATTAGTTGCAAGCATTTTACTCGGTATCAGTTTACTGGCCTCGCCGGTGTGGGCGCAGGATTATACGGTTGAAACCTATCAAGAAATTTTTAAAGGCGACAACCAATTTAAGCAAAAACAAGCCATCGAAGCCCTGACGCTTGCCGGATTATCCGATCCCGCCATTTACGATGTGTTAGAGGCCAAACTTATCGCATCGCTGCCACAAGCCACCGAGAAAAATGCTATCGACTACAGTGCATGGTTAGTCAAAGGTTTAGCTTATTCAGGGAACGATAAATACAGCGGCACCATCAACAATATTATCAATGGCGACTACCATAAGAAGCTGAAGAAGTACGCTACCCAAGCCCTTGAAAATCTTGACCAGTATAAAAAATGGAATGCTATTTTAGGCGATAAAAGCCAATATGTGGCCGAGCAAAGTACTAAAAATAATGCCTATGCCAACGCCTTTAAAAGCAATGATTTAGAGCTGATGCGCCTCGCAGCCAAACGCATGATGGACGATCAAAACTACGATGATTTTCTATTAGAACGCCTGAGCGTTGAGCTGAAAAATCCACGTTTGATGAGTAACGACAAGTTAGCCATCGACACCTACGCCAATATGGCGAAAGCGCTTGCGGCATCCGGTAATCCCCAATACCGCGAAGTGATTGAAAATATTGCCAACAACAACCCAAACAAAAAGCTGAAAAGCTACGCCGAGAGCTATTTGAAGAAGTACTACTAAATCGCTTTTGAGCTAGCAAAAGCGTTAACAACAAGCCGATAATCATCTCGGCTTGTTGATCTCATTTGTAGGCAAGTCCTCATCAAGCGAATCAAGATAACCCATCATTAGCACAAATCGCACGATTTAATCATTTTGACCATTTCGCTCAATAAACTATACTGCCACTGTATTTCCAAAACGGGGCTTAACTCATGCAAACCTTAACCGCAAATGACGCCAAACGAAATTTTGGTGAGTTGCTACTAAACGCTCAACGTGAACCCATCAAGATCAGCAAAAACAGTAAAGATGCAGTTGTGGTCATGTCTATCCACGATTACGAACAGCTTGAGGCGATGAAAGCCGACTATCTGAAGCACTGTTTCAACGCAGCCAAAGAAGATTTAGCAAAGGGCAATGTGGTTGATGGTGAAGATTTTCTTAACGCCCTGTAGCTACTCACATGAATAATAAACGCTATAAACTGAGTAGGTTAGCTCAGGCTCACCTACTAAAGATTAAAGACTACACCCTTCAACACTTTTCTGAGTCGCAGTGGCACAAATACAAACAAAGCCTAATATCCGGCTTGCAAATGTTAGCCGACACCCCCGGATTAGGCAGAAGCTGCAACGATATTTACCCCAATGGTTTCTACTTTCCTATCGGTAAACACACCGCCTACTTCACCAAAGAAGACGACTTTATCCTTATTGTTGCCCTGTTAGGTCAACCACAGCTCCCCCAAAATCATCTGAAATAGCCTTACGACACTGTAAAAGAAGCCGTGGGCTCTAAGTTGGTAAACAAGAGCTATGGAAGGTGGACTGGCAGTTAAACATAGATATTGTTCAGAGTGAGGCCAGCCATGGTACTGGCTCGACGACACGGTGAATAGAAACCTAGGGTTTCTGAGCTTATGAACGAGAGCCATGGACGGCGAACTGGCCGTTAAACACGGATATTGTTCAAGCCCATCCCTGAATGCAGGGCCGCCCCGTCCATGGGGCGGACGGTCGTCTCACCAATCACCATGCATCGGTAACTTCTTCGACTTAAAAGAGTCCTCTACATAAATACCAATACAAGGTGTAAGGAAGCAACACATGCTAGCACCTCAACTCACCCAAATTAGATTTTCAACTCACGATTCATCCGACTTTCCGCACCTGATTTAGGAATAAATTTGCCGATACCGTTCGCCTAACACGTCGAGAATGATCTGCTGGTCCACTGTGAGTCCTGTGACTTGAGGTGGCGCCTCTCCCAACTGGTACTCGTG
>NZ_LGYY01000278.1:0-26829 GCF_001308045.1 Shewanella sp. Sh95 | reverse complement strand
TAAATGGACCATGCCAATCCACAATTGGAGCCTTTGTTTATCTCAGTTAGCGATTTATTTTGAAGGACGTTTAGATAGCGTGCTGGAAATTTAAAAATTAGCCTGACACAGAATTTTGAACGCCCTCTATGCTCTCCGTTTCAAATACATACTACATTCATAAACGCTTACTCACCATAACCTTGTTGTGACACCTACGTCATATTTAGCAACTAAATCATCTCTAAACGGATATTCATAATCGCTAATTCCATTTAAGACTTAACTTATTAAGTAGTGCATTCAAACTCTTTAAGTTAACAATCTCTTGCTTCTATCCTTTCTAAAATCCACTCCTGCACTTCACTTTCTACCCGTGTAGCAGTTCGACTACAAAGTGAGACGGCCTTGGGCGGAAAAGTGGCTGTGTATAAGCTGTCTAGCTGTATCCCTAGCGTATCAAGAAAACCTGCAAAGGTTTTCTTGATAGTTGATTTGGCGATGTAAATACGTTTTCTTTGTCGTTTAAAAATTGCAGTTAAACGCTTTGAGGATGAATGACTAAGGAATTGATGCATCCCTCCTTTAAGTTGAGCATCAGGGCGACAGACAAGCGCATCCCAGTGAGGGCGATGCGCTTGTCTATATGTCAAGTTATTGCCCTGCTTGAATAGCCTTTGTCATTCAAGTACTTAATATGGAAGTGTTATTACAACAGTCTAAGTAAACTTTGACTTTTGTCCTACCCTAGCTTTTTCGGTCGTTCCCTTGGTTTAGTTAGGTTATTTTTAGTTATTACATATAGAGGGGCGCAGCCAAGAAAAAGCATTTCAATCTAGAAATGGGGGACATTCTTAGCCTTCGAAGGCAGGAAGTTGTAAGGGATAGCCTGAACTTAATGAATGCGCAGTAAAACAAGTGTCGGTTTGTATTAAACGGCGGTACGTTGAATATCACGTTCCTCTATCCTTTCTAAAATCCAGTCTTGCACCTCACTCTCAACCCAAGCGGCAGCTCGGCTACCGAGTGACACAGGTCTGGGGAATGTTCCTTCTGCGATATACTTGTAGATAGTAGAACGTGCTAGACCTGTGTAATCCATAACTTTAGTAAGGCGAATTAGTTTCATGATGAGTTTCTCGGTTATTGTCTCATTACATATGTCCTTCCAGTAATTTTTAACTTTTTCCCTATTTCCAAATCTTTTCAGATATATATCACCTCTGTGCATATACCGATTTAGCAACCTTTGGAGGCGCTATGCACAAAGTGATCACCCTACCCAGCAATAGCTGGTCACAAACCTCATCGCAAATCTTAGAAACCGCAGCAGGTATCGTCGCAGAGCGCTTTGTGCGAGGCGATGCCTTTTGTAACCCGCAAGCAACTATGGATTTTCTGCGCTTTAAGCTCCACCAGCATCAACGTGAAGTGTTTGCGGTGATGATGCTCGACAGTCAGCACCGACTGATTGAATACAACGAGATGTTCTTTGGCACAATTGACAGTGCAAGTGTTTATCCGCGAGAAGTGGTTAAAGCCGTTTTGCTATGTAATGCTGCCGCAGTAATTCTCGCCCACAACCATCCTTCCGGATGCGCCGAACCCTCAAGCGCAGATAGACGGATCACCGAGCGCCTTATTGCGGCACTGGCCACCATCGATGTACCGGTCTTGGATCACATAGTTGTCGCCGATACCTGTGTGTCATTCGCCGAGCGTGGCTGGCTATCTAATTAACCGCTCTTATTAATAGCGGCATAAGGAGCTCCCGGAGTGGGAGCCCTTTATACGTGGGAGTCCATCATGATTGAATTTACCGATAGCTTTTCACAGGCCTGCGTTGCCGAAGCCTGCACCGCGTTTCCTGAACTGCGTAACCGCTTAGCGGTTGAACTCATTTTGCCGATGTTTGTCCGTCCACTTAATGCCATGGGCCAAGTGATTGGCAAGCCGATTGTGGCACCGAATCCCAAGCTGCATAAAACCGTATTGAGTGTGTTTCACCGTGATGTGGTTGAACACTTGCCCAAGGAGATCAGCTTTTGCCGCTATGTTTGCCCCTGCGATAGTTATGGTGTGCCAACAGGTGAATGGCAAAGGGTGATCAACGGCGTGTACTTTAACCATGGCAGTAATGAACAGCCTAATTGGAGTGTGCATACCTAAAGACCGTTATCTGTCATCACCCACTCCACTAGTCAGCCGTATTAAGCACTTTTACTAGCACTGGTATTTATCACCGCTCTAGCTAGTCCGCTAATAAGCAACCAATTCCCTAAAGTTCTATTCAACCATTGAGGTCACTATGACAACCCTAAAACTTTTCGATATTGAGCACGCCTGGGGCCTGCCCCGTAAAGTGTCCCCCCGCTTTGGTGCAAGGCTGATTTTACGCGGCCTGCATTTGGATTATCTCCATGACCGCGCAAGCTTTGTCGGTGAATTTCCACCAGCCATTAAACAACAATTTGTCGAGGCCTTTCCCGCTATGGTTAAGCAGCTTGAGCGGCTGGTGGCCACCGGCAAGATTGATGCCACCAAGCAGCACTGCGTGAGCATTGAACTCGCTGGCTTTACCTGTGAGGCCGACACACTTGGTAGTCACGGTTATTTGTATATTGCGATTTATCAAACCGAAACTAAACCAAAGCTAAGCCACTGAGCCACTGACCACCAGCAACTTCGCCCTGACTCAATAACCCATTCATTATCGTAAGCCAGTACTAATCCGTTAAACATAACCACCAAACTTTAATCTCCCAGCTCAAAAACCTTAGCAAGTAGCCCATAGCGACTCACGTTAAACCGCTCGACCAACAACTGTTTTCAAACCGCATAGACAACAAGAGCCAAGGCGCAGTTACGCCTTGGCTCTTGCGTATGCCCGTTTTTAAATAAGGAATATTCCATGACATTAACTATCAAGCGTAACCAACTGCCAGCGATGCCCGATCGTTTTTACCAAGTGATTGAAAAGGAACTGGCTGAAGTCACACCAAAAGACGCCAACGCTATCACTCTTAATTTTCGCGATCCTGATTACAGCGCCGAAGCGGGTGGCTTTCATCCCGTCGAAGTCAGGCTTGAGAAACAACAAGATCACTGGCGTTTAGTCTACGTCACCGACTTTGCTTTTCGCGGTCATCCCTTCCCTGAACTGGTTAAAGATATCGATATCTGCTTTAACAGCAAGCAGGTCTATAGCCTGTTTAGCGGCTGGATTGGGGAACGGGAATCACAGGGGCTGATTAAGTTGTTTAGCGATAACTTTGTTAGTTACTACCAGATGGAAGTCTATCAAGTGGAAGTGAGTTTGGATTAACTAGCCTCACCGTCATTTCACGCGAGCATCCTAATCCTATCTATCGGTTTCAGTTCTATCGCAATCAAAGAGCTAAACCCATCACACCCGCGCCCTTGTAACCTAAATCATTACGGCAAGCCTCTGTCGTTAACAACCTACCCTGCCCACAACGCCTGTCGTTCGCGGGCTTTTTGTTTTGGAGTCCACCATGAAAATACATCGCGAAACCATCCTGCCACTGCCAGAGCCTTTTTATGAATTATTAGAACGGCAACTGGCCGCGCTCAATCACCCTGACCTCAACAGCGTCACTTTTAACTACCGCGATCCCGATTACAACGCAGAGAGCGGCGGTTATCACCCCGTCGAAATCAATCTCTACCGCCAGGGGGATTGCTGGTATCTCAATTACTTCACCGACTTTGCTTACTGCGGCGGGCCCTTTCCAGAGCTTGAGAAAGAAATGGAAGTGCTGTTTCAGGAGAAGCAGGTTTATAACAGCTTCTTTGGCCGCTGTTACCTCGAGCATGCAGACAGCCTAGTACGGCTACTGCTGGAGAACTTCTGCAACTACGTGGAAATGGAGGTGTACCAGGTTCAAGTCAGCGTCGACTGAACTTGGTGCCCACAAAGGTATTTTGGGAACCAAGCAATGCAGGCCCGATGCGGGTTGGCGATGTGCTGGTGCCCACATTCATCACATAGCTAATTGAGGGAACCCAGCATGAACGAAGTCGAAGCGGTCAAGAACCGCGACACCATCAAGCTTATCAGTTACCTGCTCGAACGTCACTTTGGTCAGCAGATGGCCGATGTCTGGAATATCGGCCTTAACCTGGCCCTTAGGATCTCGGACTTACTGGCCATCAAGTTCAGCGATATCAACGGCGACCGCTTAAATATCATTGAGCAGAAGACCGGTAAACGCGCCAGCATCAAGCTCAACCCGAAGACGCTGGCATTGATTGAGGCGATCCACCAGCGTCACCCTGAGCATATCTACCTGTTCCAATCCCACCGCTCGAGCCAAGCCAAAGACCTGCAGGCCCCCGCGAAACCCCTGACACGGCGCGCGGTCGCCAAAGCGTTTGCCTTTGTCGGTGACGATATCAAGTTAGCCCTGGGCACCCACTCAATGCGTAAAACCCGCGGCTATCACCTGTACCAAGCCTGCAAAGACATTGGCCGGGTGATGCGCATGCTGCGGCATCAATCGGAAGCGGTCACCCTGCGTTATATCGGCATTACTCAGCAGCAAGTCGATAAGGACTTTGTCGAGCTGGAAATCTGAGTCAATCAACACGCCCTATTCACCCCATTAGCAGATGCGACCTAGGGGTATCTGCGTTATTTTACTTGGAGTCCATACCATGTATACATTTCAACCCGGAGATCATCTGGTCACCAATATCGATCCGCTTGGCTTAACCGAACACCATGGCCTGTATGTGGGTCATGGCCATGTGATCCACTTATCTAAACAGGGCATCATCGAAGAAATCGATCTGCAGCAATTTGCTGGTGGCCATAGCGTTAGAGTGAAAAAGTCCAGCCTGTTTCCTCATCAAGCCATTGAGCTTGCACGCAGTCAGCTGGGTCACAGTCCATACGGCGTAGCTACCAACAATTGTGAGCACTTCATCAACGAATGCTTAGAAGGGAGCAGCAGCTCCAATCAAGTCAGTAATTTTACCCACATTGCGCTGCAAGGCTCAGCCAGAGCGGGCTTACTGGGGAGGAGCGCGTCAAAGCTTGCCACGGGGACTGTCGCAAACGTCGTATTAGCCTCTACCGCCATCAAAATGACCGGCGAATACCTCGGGCTACCCGACAATATCAACACGCTGCTGGGGACACCTGGAGATCTTGTCGCTAAGCCTGCAGAATGCTTACTAAAAGGCACCAGCCAAACTCTATGTGAAAGTTATGCTTGCTTACGCCAAGGAGAGATTACCGATGCAGGGATCAAACTCGTCACCGGCAGTGTAGAAACTGGCTTAAACACCGTGTTGACGACTGCAGAAGTGAGCATCAATGGTGTAAAAGCCGGTGCTGAGCTGATAGCCGATGCATGGCATTGGTTAAGGTCATAATGCTTCACCTGCAATATTGAGAGTACCCAGTCAGCCATTAGCCAAATCCTATAAACGAAGCGGCATACCGCCGCTATCGTTTTCACCCCTCTTGCGATTACGTTGAAGATTAGCGTGATGACGGCGTAACATGTTTGCCCAGTTAAGTGATACAAACTATCTTCTATCATCCTTGTGCTGATGGCGTTGCTCATGCGGGCAAGTAAACGTGTAATCATTATTTTTTTGTACCACGTTATGCTAAGGTATTACCTAGTAGTACTAATGATTACCTCTGGAGTAACAGATGAGCACAATCAAACCCGTGTCGGTTAAATTAGATGCCGATATTAAAGCCAGAGTCGAGCATTTAGCCGAAACCCGTAAACGTTCATCACACTGGATGATGCGTGAAGCGATCCGTGAATACGTTGAGAGAGAAGAGAAACGCGAAGCTTTGCAGCAAGAAGCGTTACGCGCATGGGAAGAACACCAGACATCAGGCTTGCATGTCACCGGTGACGAAGTGGTAAGTTGGCTGGAGTCCTGGGGAAGTGAAAATGAAAAGGCAGCCCCTACATGCCACAAATAGTCTTTACTGCCACTGCATTACGTGATTTAGAACGCTTACGTGAGTTTCTTCGCAGTAAAAATCCCCCTGCCGCACAACGGGCTGCCAGCGCCATAATCAATACCATTAGAAAACTGGAAAGCTATCCAGACATTGGTCGGCTTATCGATGACAATGACTTTAGCTTTAGGGAACTGCTCATCGACTTTGGTGATACGGGTTATCTGGCAATGTACCAGTATGATGGCGGTGAACGATTGACCGTGTTGTGTATCCGCCACCAAAAAGAAGCCGGTTACTGAAACGGCTGAATCAGTTACGGATTACCCCAATGGACTATGTCATCAAGTCTGCATTGTGAATATCGCTACTGCTCTACTATGAGCACAAAAGCAAGGGACCTTAATCCCTTGCACTTTACTCCCTTATTTTTACTCACCCCACTAGCAACCGCATTTAGCGCTAAGTAAGCTAATCACTCTGTCACCACGCTTAAATACGACTGCAACCGAATGAACGTGTTCTATCGCCATAATGCTTAGTCTCTAACTTGGCCAGATAGCTCAAGCGAAAGAAAGCACTCGCAAAGGTTTGAGGATAATTCGGTGCATTACGATTGAGATAGTAAACTGGCGTATCCTCAGGGAAATGGACTAAATGCCGAGTACTGTAATCATCTAATCCCAAGGCACTGGCCCAGGCTTCAACAATCTTAGTACTCAGGTTTTGACCACTTCGATTGTAATTACCGAGATGGTTATAAGCATCGTTATTGAGGAAGATTGCGATATGGTAATGGTCTGTATCGGCACATGCTCGCTCCCTTGCCCAAATATAACGCAGAGTACAAGGATGCACCCGCTTACCCTCACGGCCCTTGATTAACCTATTATGCTGGATTTTTGCATCCAGAGATTTAAAGAACTTGCTGATTACCGTTGAATCATAAACTACAGGTGAGTCGAGAAAGTTAAGCTGTGGTAGATGCAAATCAAACCGCACCATTAAGGTACGAGGGTGCTCATTCATAGCTGCTTGTAAGGTCTGTAAAATTGCATCTAAGTATTCAGCGCTTAGTAGCCTAGGATAAACATTGAGTCCTTGGTATTGGCCATTGCTGATGACGGTAAGGTTAGTGTTAGAGGTATGACGTTTTGACATGTTGAGTTCCCATATTGGTTAAGTTACATAACGTATATGGTCTGTGTAATTTATTACTCAAAAGCCAAAAAGTGCTTGATATAAAAAGCAAAAGTTAGCTCGCCTATGATGGCAGCTAACGCTGTATGTTCATGGGTAGATAGTGTTAGAGATACTGATGAAGGAATACTACTGAGTGATAGGTATAACTACAGACTAATAGTATTAACAAACAGACAATCGCAATAACTGAAATCCCCGTCAATCATTGAGCTGTAGATCGGGCGAGCAAGGGCGATGGGATCTCATGTCACTAGATAGTTAAACCATTTAACTATCTACATTTACACCAGCTCTACCACGTTTCTGGCGATATATTTTTACATTTTTGTCTGATGTCCGGGCTCCCAAACCTACAAATTTGAAGGGGAAAATCGAAAAATGTAGCGAACCAAGATAATCATTCAACTCCTCATGTTTAGACAATTCTCTGATACAATACTTCGCTAGTTCAATGCTAAAATGATACATAATTTCATAAAATACCTCCTTGCTCTGATATGGAATTAATGCCATAAAACCATCATTAGAAATGAATTTTTTAAGTGTCAACTTCTCCTTATCGGAAGCATCTACCACCGCATCAAAATCCCTAATAATCATGTTTTTTAGCTCTACATAAACGGGGGGAGCCTGTTCAGACTGTAAGTCACACCAATGATTTGACAATAAAAAAGATGCGTAATAATTCAGCTGTCCTTGCATTACATTCAAAACTGATAACCTTGACATATCCACATTTTGAAAATACACACAGCCTTGATAAGCGGGTTGATGACCCACAAAACCGGCAAATTTATAAAACTCATTAGGTACTTTTTCTTCAGGAATGTTTCCATCTTTGAGATCTTTTAGGAGTTGTTGATCCGTAAGGTGCTGCAGCAACCATTCTTGACACTGATTAGCAAAATTTAGCAATGAGACCATATTAATCTCTTGTAAAAAAGGTAATTGATAGCCTGGTGCTAGCTCTTCTAAAATTGTGTGTTTTGCAGAAAATAGTGAAAAGTCTAAAAAATACGCACTATTGGCGTGAGTGAACAAGTACCTCGATGATGTTCCTGGAATGATTGCTTGTATGTAACCTAAGTTCTTCAGTTTCTGAAGTTGATTTCGAAATTGATCTCGGCTAATCCCTGCAAGATTGGTAATCGTTTTGACATCCAAATTACGCACAACTCCTGTTGGGTCCGCATGCAATAACAACACACAAAGCAACAATCGATTATTTAACTTCAAATTCGTATGTGAGACGTATTTTTGGTCAAGCGTTAATAGCTCATTGACTAACGGTTGATACTGGCTCGATGTACCCATCAACATTAATAAGCCCTGTAGTTGCCGAGAAACAATGTATTGATATGTTGGCCGGCCTCTTTTGGGCTGCGTACTTAACCGCTCCTTTTCGAAAAAACCACACTCAACAAGGTAAGTTAAAGCCTCTGATACAACCGTTTTAGAAACACTCAATTGTTTTGCAATCTCTGCAACAGTTCGTGAAATGGGGTTAGAGTGACCAAAATGCCGATTCCAGAGCAAAATAAAAAAGATTACATTTGCCTTACTTCCTTTCAGTGCATGCATTATCCGTATCATTAAAATACCTACTAAATAAAATCATTTATATCCTCTAAATACCTACTGGTAAAATATTACCGATAATTACTAGTAATTTACTAGTAATTTTTAAAAAATTGAATTTTTTATTTTAAAATGCTAAAAAAGGATTAGAAAATTTAATAAAAAACCTGCAAGTGAACCGTATAAATAATTATGGATATTGATAAATATATAAGTAACTCATATGGTACGAGGCAGTTAACTTTTCTCCTTGAAAATAATAGGGCTCAATTGGATTGGGCTTATGAGTACCTGAAGAAAAAAAATCCTTACATCATTCAACAGACGACGATGAAGGACTTAAAAAAAATTTTTATTGATAGCTGTATTCACAGGAAACTCGATAAGCAAACATTCGAGAGAATGGCCTCTAACATGGAGAAAGCTTGGAAGGCAGATGTGAAAAGACATGCAAGTGATAAAACTATGCTTAACGTCAGCATTTCGAAAGAGCACAAGTCTAAGTTTGAAGGTATGGCACTAGAGAAGAAATGCAATCACATTCAAATGCTTGAGTCGCTTATTGATGATAACTACAAGAATTTTTTACTTTTAAAGGATCAAGATTTACGTTTAAAGGAGCAAGAACTCGTAGCGAAAAATACAGAAAAAGCGAAAAAGGCAGAAATAAAGAAAAACCAATCATATACAAATCAGCATCTTAGTAGTGAACTTTTTCTACAGCAAAACTATAACAACCGTTTAAAAAAACAGATGACTGAGCTAAAGAATGAACTTCAAGCCGCAAAAGACAATTCATCAATTCTATTTGCTATCATTGAAAAAGCTGTAAAAAACCGCTCAAAGCTCACTGCTGACCATCTGATGCAAGCAACTAGAGCCCATACTTTAATCGACATTGTGCAACTTCCCTTGGAGGAGCCCATGCAGGCTACAGAATCGGATGAAAGTACTGAGCAAAACCAGACTTCAGGTCCCCGCCCTAGAAAACGAGCAAGAGCGGCTAAAACGGCTAGCCAATAGTAAAACAAAGAATCATCTCGTTAAGGCATTGGTATATGGTGGGCATATCGGTGGGTACCAATGCGAATTCCCAAGAAATAGACCACACTAGCCATTGTTAAATAATGGTTTTATTGAAAATAAAAACATTCAGATCCAAAACGTGGAATAACCTCCTCATTTCTTCAGCAATTTGCTTTTAATGCCCTACTCTTAGGGCGTTGAAAGCATCTTTGTAGTTTCATTTATCATCAGATACTTAATATTCGATGAGCCTTAGATGATACGCAAAGAATGGTAAATTCAATACGCCACACAGTTCCAAAAACATACTAATTAGATAAAACATCGACTCATCTTTATCAGCCTCTACACCCTACTCCTTTGGGAATAATTCAGACAATTTAATGTGACAGCCGCAGCAAATCCCGACTAAATTAGTCAGGATTTATTGCATCACAATAAAGCTGCAAATAATATGCATGTAAATTATTTGTGCTTTGGAGTGTTGCAATGTCATCAACTAGCTTTTCGTCAGCGTCTCACGTTGAACAACCATCAGCCCCTTTATCGCCATGGCTTGAGCGTAAAGTTGGCGAGTTGGTCGCGGAGGATTTTCGCCGCGCCCATGTGTTTAGCCAATTTGGTATCGATTTCTGCTGTGGCGGTGGTCGAGCACTGATCAGTGCCTGTGAGCGAGCGCAAGCCGACCCAAATAAAGTCGTCGCCGCATTAGAGTACATGACACATTCAGGTGCTAAAGAAGATGAACTTAATCAACTACCACTTGAGCAACTAATTGATTATATTGAGCGTACTCACCACCAATATGTCCGTGCTAAAGCACCGTTATTGCTGGAATACTCAGAAAAGATGGTACGCGCTCATGGCGAGCATTATGCCGAAATTGTTCCATTTGCAGGTTGGGTTCGTGCGTTGATAGAAGATTTAATGCCGCATTTGATGAAGGAAGAAAATATCCTCTTTCCTGCGATTCGGGCGATGAGTCAAGGCGAGCAAGTGCAGGGTTGTTTTGGTCATATAGGTAACCCTATCAATGCAATGCAACACGAGCACGAAGAAGCAGGATTGATTTTACAAAAGCTACATGAGTTAACCAACGACTTTACGCCTCCCGAATATGCCTGTACTACTTGGCGGGTTTGTTATGCAACGCTCGCAGAATTTGAGGCGGACCTGCATAGGCACATTCATTTAGAAAACAACATTCTCTTCCCTAAGGCGCTGCAACTCGCCTAATAAACAAGATTGATTAACCACCAAGGTCAGCACAACTGCTGGCCTTTGTGATTTTGGCGTGTTACAAAAAGTGGTGTGCCTTGCAAGGATAAGCCGCCATGACATACCCAACATTCGCACTCGATGATATTGCTTCTCTACACGAATCAGCCCAAGTAGAATTTAAACTCGCAAGAGGCCGTGATGGTCAAGGTCAATTACCTGAAGATATTTGGGCAACCTATAGCTCCTTTGCCAACACCTTAGGCGGAGAGATTATTCTTGGGGTACGCGAAGATCGTGGCCATTTCACCATTGAAGGCATTCCTAATCCTCTACCCGTATTACAGGAATTTTGGGAGATCCTCGATGACCCTAGCCGGATAAGCTGTAATATTTTAGCGATATCTGATGTGCAGCTGATTGAAATTATGAATAAAAAGCTGATAAGGATTCGTGTCCCGCTCGCACCAGAGCACCTAAAGCCAGTATTTATAGGCACCGATGCTTATACAGGTACTTATTTTCGGGTTGGAGATGCCGACATGCATGCCAGCCGGAGACAGGTTACACAAATGCTACGCCGCGCCCATCACTGCAATAAGCTGATAAAGGCGCGGTAGTGCTTTTTCTAAAAACCAGCGAGTAAATAGCCACCCATGGCGGCAATTGCCACGCCAGATACGCGCATTAAGCTGCGTTGCCCAGTGACGCGCTGCATGCCTAGACCTAGCATAACGCCACCTAAATGGATAACCGCAGTACCGAATAAGAAACCAAAGGCGTAAAGAACTGGGCTGGCAAGTTCAGGCATTTCCATGCCGTGGGCATGACCGTGGAAAATCGCAAACACGCCGACAAATGCCATCGCAAATAAGAGCGGTAACTGGCGGTCAAAGGCAATCGCTAACCCAAGCAACAGTACTGACAAAGCAATGCCAATTTCAACAAAGGGCACCGGAATGGCATAAAGCCCCAGTATTCCACCAACCAACATAAAACACACAAAGGCTAAGGGCACAGTCCAAATCGCGCGACCACCGAGCTGCGTACTGAGCATGCCCACACTTAACATGGCAAGGAGATGGTCAAAACCTAAAACGGGATGATTAAAGCCCGCCATAAAACCACCACCGGAGTGGATTTCGTGCGCCGACGCAGGGGCTATAAACGATAGACTCAAGAGGAGCAACAGACTTAAACGCACCATAGCAGTTCCTTGTTAGTGAGGGCGTAACAACTGAGTTAAACAAATGCTAATACTCTACGGCAAAACGATATGCCAATCCTTGATCCCTATCACTTTAAATAGGCTGCTATTCTTTTAAGGCAATAACATTTCCTGTAATGAATCGAGAGTGGCAATCTCCATATGGGGTAAGAGTGCTGCAATAGGTAACGATGCCACGCGGCCAAAACTTGGGTTGAGCCAGACCGACTGACACCCCGCCAAACGCGCACCGCGAACATCGGCATTCATACTATCGCCAACGTGCAGCAGTTGATCTAAGCCGATATCTAACCTTTCACAGGCCTGTGAAAACATATCTTTAGCAGGCTTCATCCGTATACCACTGCCAGGATGCAGCACAAATTCAAACACATTACTTAAGCCGATACGCTGTGCGTCCACATTACCATTGGTGATACCAATCAACCGAAAATGTGCCGATAAACGCGTGAGTAACGTCAAGACGTCGTCTGAAACCTTAAAATGGCTTCGATGAAAATAAAAACAAGCCAAACCTTCCTGCGCGCCACGTTTTGCCTCAGGCTCACTATAACCGAGCAGTAAAAGGCCTTTATGCAGAGTCGCAATTCGCGCCGCCGAGGTGTCATGGGCGAGGGCCGGATTTTGCTGTAGTAGTTGTAACTTGAGCATTCGCCATTGCTGCGGTTGCCAAGCTTGAGTCAGCGGGTAAGCCTGATGCAAAAACTGTATTAACCCAGCTTCGGCATTGAGAATGTGGGGTTCGTTATCGTATAGGGTATCGTCGAGATCGAAGCTAATCGCACGAATATTCTGGGGTCTAAGATAACAACGCATTATTTATCCTGTTGTTTTTTCGCTCTAGGATGGGCGTTATCATACACCTTAGCTAAGTGTTGGAAATCTAAACTGGTATAAATTTGCGTGGTAGACAGGTTTTCGTGGCCTAATAATTCCTGCACCGCCCGTAAATCGGCACTAGATTCCAGCATGTGCGTCGCAAAGGAATGGCGTAACTTGTGGGGATGAACCCGCATAGAAAGCGCCTGCTCCTGACCCCATTTACTCATGCGCGCCTGAATGCTGCGATGGGATAAACGCTTGCCCTTTTCGGTGACAAACAATGCGTTATCTTCACAGGGGATTTGCCTGCGGCACTCAAGCCAAGCGCCTAAGGCATCAATAGCATAACGCCCTACGGGGACGATACGCTCCTTGTTGCCCTTACCTAATACCCGCACTTCACGCTGATCATATTGCACACTGGATAAATCGAGCGCTGCGAGTTCTGCTAAACGTAACCCGCTGGAATAGCATAGCTCCATAATGGCTTTATCACGCAGTGTTAGCGGATAATTGCCTTCAATCTCAAGTAAATGTGTGAGGGAATCGACATCGATATTTTTCGGTAAAGGCTTAGCTTGCTTGGGCGCACTCAGCCCCTTGGCAGGATTGAGTTCTATCACGCCTGCGCGCAGTAAAAACTCTCCCCACTGTTTTACTGCCGATAACCACAATGATAGCGAGCGCGGACTTAGTCCCTTGCGGTGCAACTTAGCAAGCACTTGTTGCCAATGCTCACGCCCAACATTAAGCAGGTCTATACCTTCGGGCAGTAACTCGCTTCCTCGCTGCAACTCGTACATATAATTGCGAACCGTATGCGCCGATAACTGACGTTCAGACTGCATATAGGTTTCAAATTGCTGTAAATAGGAGTGACAACGCGCGGGCATATCATTAGCTGGCGAGTTCATATTGGACTCCTCATCAGGGCTTAGAGTTTAGCGAGCATATGTGCCAGCAATCGCCGCAGTTGCTCGAGCAGCATATTGTCCATATCGGGATGAAAATGGGTGGCATCGTGGCTGGCAACTGCAAAAATGACAGAAATATCATCAGCTAGTTTAACTAATGCCACCGAGCCGACCTCACTGCCAAATAAGCGTTTCGCCTCTTGTTGTGTCAGACGACCAAAATAGTAATTCTTGCGTAAACGCTGCGCCCAAATCGCCTTCATCTCAATATCGGCCTCTAACACACTGATAAGACGCACATGGGTAAAATTAAACTGCGCCTTTAAATTATCAGCCAGCACTTCTTTAAGGGATTCTAAGTTAACGCAATTGAGTAGCTTAAAAGACAGTTCAGTATTAAATCGGAATATCTTTTCATTACGCGCCGCCATGGCCAGTAAACTGGTGATTTCTTCTTCGAGCTGCCCAACCCGCAGGCGCAACAACTCTTGACGTCGTTCGACTAAGGAAATCGCACCGCGCTCCAAATGGGGCAAACGCATCGCCAATAACAGCTCGGGATATCGATTAAAAAAGTCTGGGTTATCGAGAAGGTACTCGCGAATAATCAACTCATCGAAGGGAAGATCGGTCTGCGGCATCAAAGGCTCGGTCATAACTGAATTTGTCCATCATAAACGTGCTGCGCTGGGCCCGTCATCCACAGCGGTTTGCCTTCACCTTCCCAATTGATGGTTAAGCTGCCGCCCGGTAAATCCACTTGTACTTGTTGGTCAAGTTTACCTTGAATTTGTCCGACTACCACGGCAGCACAAGCACCTGTGCCGCAGGCTAAAGTCTCAGCCGCACCACGTTCGTAAACTCTAAGCTTGACATGACCCGAGTTCACCACCTGCATAAAACCAACGTTTACCCCGCGCGGGAATCGCTCATGCTTGGTGAGTAGCGCCCCGATTTCGGCGACATTGGCGCTGGCAACATCTTCCACATCGAGCACGCAATGGGGATTGCCCATGGAGGCCGCACCACACAAAAAGGTTTGTTGTGGAGTTTGTAGCAGATAGGTTTTTTCGGCCTTTTTGGCTTTAAAGGGGATTTGGCTAGGTTCGAGCACGGGCACGCCCATATTCACAGTGACAGTACCATCGCGCTCAAGGCGCAGTGTCATCTTACCCGCAGAGGTACTTACACGAATTTTATTCTTATTCGTCAGCCCCTTATTACGGACAAAGCGCGCAAAGCAACGGGCGCCATTGCCGCAGTTTTCGACCTCACCACCGTCGGCATTAAAGATGCGATAGTGAAAGTCGAGGTCGGGATCATAGGGTGGCTCAACCAGCAAGAGTTGGTCGAAACCGATGCCAAAGTTACGGTCAGCTAAACGGCGGATCTGCTCAGGCGAAAAGAACACGTTCTGCGTGACACCATCGACCACCATAAAATCGTTGCCAAGTCCGTGCATCTTAGTGAATTGGATCAAGATACTTATCCTTTAAGCCTAGGCGCCGCCATAACTAGCCAAGCGCCTGAATCAATATAATTTTCTAGTTTACGGCAGGAGCTGCTCACCTTGCCAGAGCTGCGCTAATTTTTCTCGCTCTCGCACCAAATAAGCCTTATTGCCATCCACCATTAACTCGGCCGCACGCGGACGAGTATTGTAGTTCGACGCCATAGCAAAACCGTAAGCACCACTGGAGCGCACAACCAGTAAATCCCCCGCCGCAATCGCGAGTTGTCTGTCCTTACCTAAAAAGTCACCGGTTTCGCACACAGGTCCTACAATATCAAATACTTGCGCCTCTTCATCCCGTGGATTCACCGGAATGATATTTTGCCATGCACTATAGAGTGCGGGCCGAATTAAGTCGTTCATGGCACCATCAACAATCGCAAAACGTTTGTCACTGTTTTCTTTGAGGTACAGCACCTCAGTCACAAAAATCCCCGCATTGGCAGCAATCGCACGGCCCGGTTCGAAAATCAGTTTGAGCTTGCGATGACCTAAACGCTTGAGCAGTGCAGCGGCGTACACATCAGGATGCGGTGGCGTTTCATCATCATAGGTCACCCCTAAACCGCCACCGACATCAAAGTGCTCAATCACTATCCCTTGCTCGGCTAGGCGGTCAATGAGCGATAGCATTCTGTCCATTGCATCGAGAAACGGCTGAATTTCAGTGAGCTGTGAGCCAATATGGCAATCAACCCCTTTTACCTGCAAATGCGGCAGCGCATGGGCGCGAGCAAATACAACTTCGGCCTCATCCATGGCGATACCGAATTTATTTTCTTTAAGACCCGTCGAAATATAAGGATGCGTACCGGCATCGACATCGGGATTCACCCGCAGTGACACTGGAGCAACTTTACCTAAGCGGCCGGCAACATCGTTAAGTTGTTCAAGCTCAGCACTCGATTCAACGTTAAAGCAGTAGATACCAAGATTTAATGCCTGCTCCATTTCGGCAACGGTTTTACCCACGCCAGAAAACACCACTTTGGCAGGGTCACCACCGGCTTCAATCACCCGCGCTAACTCGCCGCCGGAGACAATATCAAAACCACTACCTAAACGAGCCAATACGTTCAGTACGGCTAAGTTCGAGTTGGCTTTTACTGCGTAACACACTAAATGTGGATGGTCGGCCACCGCATTGTTAAACGCATGCCAGTGACGTTCGAGCGTTGCACGGGAATAGATATACAGCGGCGTGCCATACTGCTGGGCTAAATCATTGACCCGACAGCCTTCTGCGTACAGGGTATTATCTTGGTAGAGAAAGTGATCCAATGTCCGATTCCTTACTGCGCTTTGTAGTAATTATGCTGATTATTATTGTGTTTTTTCAGTTTCAGCTTGAGGCTCCGCGGCTTGTACAGGCGTAGCATCACGCTTAGCTGGCTTATTTTTTTTAGACTGAGTCGCCTCTACTGGAGAGGATTTATACAGGGGGCCTTTTTGACCACAGGCTGTAATGAATAGGCTACCAATCAATAACAATAAAAACAGTCTCATTTTTCTCAACATCTGTGCATCTAGTGTCTAATCGTCTTATAATCGCACCCATCTTGACGAAAGCAAAGGACAGAAATGCATGGCCATGACAGATACAGAATTTCACCAGCTCGCCGATGACATGTTCCAAGCGATAGAGACCGCTATCGAAACCGCAATTGATGAACAAGATGCCGATGTGGATATTGATGCCAGTGGTAACGTGTTACAGCTAGAATTTGTCGATGGTTCGAAAATCGTAATCAACAAACAGGAACCTTTGCATGAAATTTGGGTAGCAACGCGTTTCGGTGGCTATCACTTTGGCTATGTAGAGGGAAAATGGCTTGATGGTCGTAATGGCGGCGAGTTTATGCCCTTTGTGCAGGACTCGATTCTACGCCAAAGCGGTATCGAACTCAGTCTCTCCTAAGCCGCGGCTTTATTCCTAAGCGGGAGGTCGCTCCCGCTAAAACTCCACATTGGCGTTATTGATATCCACCCCAAAGGGCATCACGGTTAGCTCACCCGCCACCCGTACTAAATGGAAAAACTGCGGAATATTAAACCGTGCTTTTGATGCATAAAATTCATCAAACACATAATGATGGCTCACTTTGTTGACCAATTCACTCATATCTGAACCAGACTGCACATAATGACTCAGCTGATTTTCCTCATCGAGAATAAACACATCTAAGCTATCGGTGCGTTGCCGCAGAAAGTACTGGATCGCTCCCTTGGCGGCAAAGTTTTGAATGATTTTCGGCATGCTCGAAAAAGGGTCATCCCCCAACTCTGGCCGAGGCAATTGTACTAAATGACTACGAGCAAGTTGCTGATAAAAAGATTTGGCATCACTCAAGTCCTGATAGGCCATCCCCAAAGGATTAAAAAAGATCCCGTAACGGGTATGACTAATCTGCAGCGGCTGCACTAAGGTGCTCGATTGTTGCACCTGTTGGCAGAGTCGCACCGTTTGTTTAAGCAAGTTTTTCACCGCTAACTTAAGTTGTGGCCTGAGCTTTTGCGAACAGCTAATCACATCCATATCCACGGGATGAGTCGCTCGCCTTAGCCCTGGAGTGACAAACGCGAGTGCCTGCAATACTGCGGTTTCGCCCTCAAAACGATGACACTGCCACTCCCCCCAACTATTAAGGCAAATAGCATCGAGGGCGCCGAGCATATTTTCCTGCTTACGACCCAATGAAAACACGTTGGCATTCATGACATCGACCATCATCTCTTGCCCTTGCCAATGGATAGTAGGATCACAGTCGAGGTTTAGGATAAAAATGAGTTTTCTAAAATGCCAAGGCTGACATAGGTCAAGCTTTGAGACCCGCCAATCATGAACGATAAAATTAAGTAATCGTTTTGAAGCGTCGGTCAACCTTCGGGATTTAATCTTACTCTGTCCAAACTCATACCATTTGGTTTCTGGCGTCGATACCCCATTTAAGCAAGCCCAAATCATCAGCGCTGACGGGCTTTTCCCTTTGCAAATAGCAGATTCACCTAACAGATTCTGCGGCTTTGGCCCCTGGCGGTAGAGGTAATATTGATTTTCCTTGTTACTGGACACCATGGTTACTTCAGATTCAGCGACCGAGTGGCTCCAGAGCAAATTCAGCTTGGCGATTTGGTCTTCATCTTGGCTAAAGTAAGTATGTAGTTTGCGAGTGAGCATCCCCAACTCTTCAATCCTGAGTCCTTCGTTTAGCTCATGGGTGGAGGCGAAACGCAGTAAGGTTTGATAACTCGCTAGCAGCAATTCATTAAGCTGTTCATTAAACCAATTGAGCTGGCCACTATGCCAATGCTCACAATCATCTAAGGTAGTAATTAAACTGTTGGGCCACTGCCACTCTTGCACCAACTTTTGCATTTTGGCATAGCGCCAATCTTTACCTTGGTCAGACACACTTAAGAACACGCCACATTTTAGATAAAAACAGCGGCGCACAATTTCCAGCCGACGACTATCATTCTGCTTTAATAAATAGGCTTCAATCGCCTCATAAATTGCGTAATAAGCATCGTTAGCAGTAGAAAAATCCCCTGCTAAGGTCTTTTGCCAAAGCCGGTCACACAGTAACTGAGAATGGGGATATTCACTGGCATAAGCCTCAAGCAAAAGTACTTTAATCAACGCTTTATGCGGCTTATTTAAGCCTTTATAAAGCTGCCAAAGCGAGGCACCAAAATACTCGCTTGCCGGTAACTCGTGCACATTACCAAGATATAGCAATTCAGGATTGAGCTTAGCATCAGGCCACCATGCAATAGTTTTACCCGCCAAGCGAATTTGGCTGCGATAAAACTCCTCAAGCAACAGCCAATGCTGCGTACTGCCACTGTGCTCATGAGCCATAGAAGACTGGCAACCGGTACGCTGTGAGATATCACCACAAAATTGCAGTGGATGAACCAAGTAAAAATTCACCTCAAACTGATACTCTGCAAACCAAGCGGTTAGTCGTTCCGTTTTTAATTTAACCAAGGCTAAGTCGTCATCACACAAATCCTCATGATGGACTAGCCACACATCCACATCACTTTTTGCATTCTGACCAAAGCTAGCTGTACTGCCCATGGCATATATCCCTTCGAAGGCATAACAATCCATGTCATTAGGTATAAAAGGCAGCGTAAACACATCACAAGCCTGGGCTTCTATTGAGCCCGCCTTGTAACCATAAATACCGCAAGGCGTATTAGGATCAACGTATCCCGGATACTGAACGCTATTCTGTTGAAGTAAAAAGGGGATCAAACGGAACAAATGCTTTTGCAACGGAGACAACAAGGCTAAGGCCCGTGCAATACGAACCTGATTAAGTCTTTCTGCGATATCAGGAAATTGACCTTGCTGATCCATCCTAGAACACGACACTTAAGCACAATTGAGAAGTGTGCTCATGTTAACACTTTTGCAAAGCTGAGCAACTAAATGAGATATCCATCACACTTTTATACTATTTAGAACACCGCTGACTTCAAAGAATCGATACGGCTTCCTTACATTCGCGAATAGCCAATGTTAGCATTGGCGCAACTAAGATCTCGGATGGAAACTAGGCATGTCTGAAAACCGCATACGTATCGCTACCCGCAAGAGTCCGCTAGCCATGTGGCAAGCTGAATTTGTTAAAGCAGAATTAGAACGCGTTCACCCAGGTATCGTGGTGGAACTATTGCCAATGAGCACAAAGGGCGATGTTATCTTAGACACTCCCTTAGCAAAGGTTGGTGGTAAAGGCTTGTTTGTAAAAGAACTCGAAGTCGCCATGCTGGAAGATCAAGCCGATATCGCAGTGCACTCAATGAAAGACGTGCCAGTGGATTTCCCCGAAGGCTTAGGGCTGGAAGTGATTTGTGAACGCGAAGATCCGCGTGATGCCTTTGTGTCTAACCTGTATAAGTCAATCAGTGAGCTGCCACTTGGTGCAACAGTCGGCACCTCAAGCCTACGTCGTCAGTGCCAGCTACGCGCCTCACGTCCAGACCTGATTATCAAAGATCTGCGCGGCAACGTCGGCACCCGCCTCGCGAAACTCGATAACGGCGAATACGATGCGATTATCCTGGCTGCGGCAGGTTTAATTCGCCTGAAGTTATCAGAGCGTATTGCCAGCTTTATCTCTGCGGAAGAATCTTTACCCGCCAACGGTCAAGGCGCTGTTGGTATCGAGTGCCGCACTAACGATGCACGCGTAAAAGCGCTTTTAGCACCTTTAGAGCACATAGAGACTCGCTACCGGGTGATCGCCGAACGCGCCATGAATACTCGCCTCGAAGGTGGCTGCCAAGTACCTATTGGTGCCTTTGCCGAAATAAACGGCGATGAGATGACACTGCGCGGCCTCGTGGGTAATCCCGATGGTAGCCAAATCATCGAAGGCGTGATCACAGGTCCGAAGACCGAAGCCACGCAACTCGGTATCGCCCTCGCGGAAGAACTGCTGAGTAAAGGCGCCAAAAGCATCCTCGACGCTGTTTACGCAAAAGCCTAAGACGATGAAAGTCTTACTGACGCGCCCCGAGGGGCGCAATCAGTCCATGGTCGATGCCTTAACTGAAAAAGGTATCGACCACTGCGTTACCCCACTCCTCTGTGTTGAGGCTACTCCCCCTCTGCCCCCAGACACTTCGCATCCACTCGCTAATGTCGATATGGTTATCTGCATCAGCGCCAATGCGGTGAGCTTTGCTGATGCTGCGTTTAAAGTCGATACAGCCCAAGTTAAAGACTGGCCAAGCGTGCCTTATTTCGCCGTGGGTCATGCAACTTGGGAAGCGCTGCAAGAGAAGGGAATTGAGGCTCTCGAAGCACCCGATGATTGCCAACAAACCGAAGGCTTGCTGACATTGCCTCAGCTACAACATATCCAAGGCAAACATATCACTATCATTCGTGGTGTCGGTGGTCGTGAAGCCCTCGCCGAGCAACTGAGTGCCAGAGGTGCGAAGGTGCGCTATTGGGAAGTCTATCAACGCGCTTGCCCGCCACTCGATGGTGCAGCTGTAAGCCAACAATGGCGTGACTTAGGGATAGATACTATCGTCGTAACGAGTGGTGAAGTACTGGATAATCTGATTAATCTAGTGCCAAAAGAGTTATTTGCATGGCTGCGCTCATGTCATATCATAGTCCCCAGTAACCGAGTAGAAGCTCAAGCTCATGCCTTTGGTATAACCCAAGTCACTAATGCCAATGCCGCCAACAGCAAAGCCGTGCTAAACGCCCTTAAACTCTAAGTGCTATTTAGCCCGATTTTACTCGAATTTCGGCAGTAGCATGATTTTAAGGACTGTTAAATGGATAACAACAAGCACGACGCCCAAAGCCCAGAGTCACAGGCTACCCCAGTTCTCGCTCCGTCGGTCAATACCGATGACGCTGCGCCACAGACCCAAGCTTCTGAACCCCAGGCCAATCAACTCGAAGATAAAGCCGTTAAACCTGCCGATACTAAGCCGCAAGCCAGCAAACCCGAATCGACTCAAGCGGCTCGCCAAGTGTTGCAAGTGAATCGCAGCTCCTGGGCCATTCGTTTCGGTGTGTTACTGGCCTTAGGCTTAACCGTTTGCACCATAGGTGGCGGCTATTTGCTGTATCAACAAATGCAGCAACAGCTTCAATTGCAAGAGACAAAAAATCTAGCCCTGCAAGATCAGTTGCAGCAGGCTTTACTCGTCCCGAATCAGCGCATTGCACAGCTTGAGCAACAACAACTGTCCGATGCCAAAACCTTCCAAGAATTGTCGAAACTCGCCACAGACCAAAGCCAGTTGCAGGACAGATTAAATAAGCTGGCCCAACGTAGCCCAACCCACTGGATGGCCTCGGAAGCCGAATATTTGGTGAACATGGCGGGTCGTAAACTTTGGCTCGAAAAAGATCCGCGCACGGCGACCGACTTATTAAAGTCAGCCGACGAAACCATTGCCGCGATGAACAACCCCGCATTACTGCCAATCCGTAAAGCGCTGGCCAAGGATATTGCGGCGACTACCAATATTAAGAGTGTGGATATTGAAGGTGGTGTACTAGCACTCGATGCCTTAATCGATCAACTCGACAAATTACCACTTAACCGCGCCGACAACGCCTCAAGTACACCGGAAGATACGGTCATTTCAGGCGATCTGAATGATTGGCAAAGTAATCTGAGTAAAACCTGGAAGGCGTTGACTCAAGATTTTATTACTATTCGTCATCGCACCGCCGATGCGCCAACCCTACTTGCTCCAGAGCAACAATGGTATTTGATTGAGAATATCCGCCATAAACTGCTGCAATCACAACTGGCACTCTATCGCTATGATAGAGCCGCTTATCATCAATCACTGATGATGGCGCGCCAGTGGATCCAAACCTATTTTGATGTTCAAGCGCATCAAACTAGCGAGGCCATTGCCGAAATCGACAAGTTGGCAACACTCGATCTTGACCCTATTACGCTAAAATCCTTTGCCGCTAAACCGCTGTTATTACAGTTAACCAGCTATGGTGAACTCACCTCTTCAGAGGAACCGCAGCTATGATTAAGGCATTAATATTTCTTGGTATTATACTTTTAGGCCTGTGTATCAGCCCCTGGATTGTTGGCAATACTGGCTATGTGTATATTGCCGCGGGTGATTACCAGCTTGAGACCAGTTTAGTTTTTGGCATCGTCATGTTAATCGTGTTTTATGCGCTATTCCAAGTGCTGGAATGGTTAGTGATCACTGTGATTAATCTGCTGCTTCGTAGCCGTTTTATCCCGCAGCATTGGCGTCGCCGGTCTGCCAAGAAACACACTTTGATGGGCGCACTCGCGATTGCCGAAGAAGATTGGCCTGCGGCAGAACGCGCCATGATTAAAGGGGCCGACAACGGTGAACTGCCAGCATTAAATTTGTTAGCCGCTGCACGTGCTGCTCAACATCAAAATAAAATTGCCGAACGAGATCAATATCTTGCCCGCGCAGAAGCGCAGCCTATGACGGCCAATGCGGTAGCAACCACTCGTACCCGTTATTTACTTAAACAAGGTGAATTAGCCTTAGCCAGAGCCGAGCTCGATAAGTTAGCCCCAACTAGCAAGAGTAAAGCCCCTGTGCTGAAACTCGCCCTCGAGTTATATCGCGCCCAGGAAGATTGGGAAGCGCTTAAGCTATTGCTCCCAATACTGAAGAAACGCCAGATCTTAGAGGATGCAAAGTTAAATACGCTGAATGTTGAAACCCATTGCGCCCTATTAAAAGCGGCGAGTCTAAAAGGGGAAGAAGCCCTAGAACAATGCTGGCAATGGCTTTCACGCGATGAACGTAACCAGTCTGAGTTTTTAGCGATTTATGCCATGGGCTTATGCCGCTTCAATCGTAAAGACCAAGCGCTTAAATTACTCTCGAAAAAGCTACGTAGCTCGCCAGAGTCTGCACTGTTAGAAGTGATCCCACAGATCGTCACCGCCCATGACGAAGAGATCCGCAAGCAATTACTCAAGCATGAAATCACCCATGAGAACAATGCTGATTACCAACGGTGTTTAGCGCTACTCTACCAACAAACCCGGGATATGAAAGAAGCCAAAATCCGCTGGCAGAATGTTTGTCGTCTTGCTCCGAGTAAAGACTCTTGGCTGGCGTTAGCACGTATTCAAGAGCAACTTGGCGAACAAGGTCATGCTAACCAAAGCTATCGTCAGGCAGTAAACCTATAATTTCTATCAACCGCAATCCATTAGGCGGATTGCGGTCCCTCCTCATTCAACCTTGAACATACTTGCCGCACATCATTTATAAAATATTAAACCCGATCTTAAGAATAATTTGTTATTAATATGTTTATTTTGATAGTTAAGAGACACTAAATGCAGTTTCTTTTGCGTTTTAAGATACTACATCTAGTTCTGTCACTTTTAAGTGCCATTTTTTCGTACTCCACCCCTTAAAATCCAGTTATAGCAAGCCATTCCGGCGCGTCAAAAAATTGACTTACACACGCGGCCAAGCTAAAATTTAGCCACTTGTATCACAATTCAGCATATTTGTTGAATTTGTGCATCTTCGGATTAACACACTTTGGCTGTTGGGAGCTAATTATGGGATCGATCATTACAACAAAGAAAGGTTTGCTGAAACTTGTTAAAGGGCAAATCGAAGTCGAGGTTAATGGTTCAAATCAACCCGCTAAGGATGGCGAACAACTCCCAAAGGGTGCAGTTCTCCATATCGGCGAAAACGCGACTTATGAAATCACTTTCGATGATGGCACCAAGCTGTCTAATGAAATAGAAGTCAATCCAGCATCTGCTGCGGTTGTTGCCCCAGTAACAGGTGAAGCCACACCTGATGAAATTCAAGCATTACAAGATCTTATTGCTTCAGGTGAAGACCCAACTAAAAATTTACCTGAAACCGCAGCAGGGAATGCACCAGCCAGTGATGGTAACTCTGGCTATGTTAGCCTTGCTCGTGATGGTTCAGAAGCTCTCGCCACATCAGGTTATAGCACTTCTGGACAAACACTAGCCGCATTTGCACCCGACTCTCCCGAACAGTCAATTGCCACAGACTCCCCATCCTTGCTCGTTAACGACAGCATTACCGTAGATGAAGACTCCGCTGCCACCGGTAACGTCCTTAGCAATGACAGTGATATTGACAGTACCTTGTCTGTTGTCAGCTTCACCGTAAACGGCAATACCGTGACTGCGGGCACCACTGTTGCCTTAGAAGGCGGCAGTTTAATCATCAACGCCGACGGCTCTTACACCTTCACGCCCAACGCCAACTGGAATGGCACAGTACCGGTGATTACTTACACCACCAACACTGGTGCAACCGCCACCTTAACCATTAATGTCACCCCAGTGGATGATCCATCAGTCTTGGTTAACGATACCAATACCGTTGCTGAAGATTCCGTTGCCACCGGTAACGTCCTTAGCAATGACAGTGATATTGACAGTACCTTGTCTGTTGTCAGCTTCACCGTAAACGGCAATACCGTGACTGCGGGCACCACTGTTGCCTTAGAAGGCGGCAGTTTAATCATCAACGCCGACGGCTCTTACACCTTCACGCCAAACGCCAACTGGAATGGCACAGTACCGGTGATTACTTACACCACCAACACTGGTGCAACCGCCACCTTAACCATTAATGTCACCCCAGTGGATGACCCATCAGTTCTTGCCAACGACACAAATACTGTCGATGAAAATACGGTAGCAACTGGTAACGTGCTAGATAACGATAGCGATGTGGACAATGAACTGTCCGTGACCAGCTTTACAGTCAACGGTCAAACGGTTGCAGCAGGCACCACAGTTACTTTAGAAGGCGGTAGCTTAGTCATCAATGCCGACGGCTCCTACACATTTACGCCTAACGAATTCTGGAATGGCCAAGTACCCGTCATTACTTACACCACCAATACTGGCTCAACCGCAACATTAACGATTAATATCACTCCGGTTGCAAATGGCGGTCCTAGTGTCACTATCACTACAGACACTAACAATGACGGCTTCATCAGTAATGAAGAACTTGGTGGAGCAACCGAAGTAAACGTCACTATTGGCTTGGAGGGTACTGGCGCGAATGCGGGAGATACGCTCACAGTTAATGGTGTTGATTACATCCTAACGCAGGAAGACATAGATAATGGATTTGTTAATCTAACGCTTCCAGCTCCTGATGAAGGTGAAACAATCACTGTCGTTGCAACCATAACTGATGCAGCAGGCAATACCTCACCAGAAGGCAGTGATTCCGCAGTTCTGGATACTACAGGTCCAGTGATCACTGTGAGTGCACCCGATGACACGCAAGATACAACGCCCACTATCACTGGTACAACCGATGCTCCTCCAGGTAGTACTATCACTATCGTTGTTACCGACAGTACGGGAGCACAACAAACTCTTACAACTACGGTTAACCCAGATGGAACTTATGCAGTTGATGTGACCAATCCTATCGCTGAAGGTGGCTACACTGCAGATGCTTCAGTCACAGATCCTGCAGGTAACACAGGAAAAGCCAGCGATAACGGCAGCGTCGACACCAAGATTGACCAAGACGGTGACGGTAACACCGTGGCCATCACCGCCATCACCCAAGACACCGGCAGCTCCAGCAGTGACTTTATCACCAACGACAACACTCTGATTTTCAAAGGTACTGTCGATTTAGGTGACAACAGCACCTTAGCCGTCACCATCAATGGTGTGGTTTACACCACCGCCAACGGCTTAGTGATTGATGCGCAAGGTAACTGGAGCGTCGACCTGACCGGTACTGTGCTGCCTGACGGCACTTACCCTGTCAGCGCCACCGTCACCGACGTGGCCGGCAACAGCAAAACTGTTACCCAAGATGTGGTGATTGACACCAAGATTGACCAAGACGG
>NZ_LGYY01000116.1:0-27830 GCF_001308045.1 Shewanella sp. Sh95 | reverse complement strand
GACGGCACTTTGTCGCAAGCTGCCAGCACTTTTACAGTGACTGACAACTGCTTATATCCCTTCGACAACAATCATTGCCTAAAACTTCCCAAGCACTATGGGATGACTTACCTCGTCTGAAATAAACCATTTTTTAATGAATTAGCTCAATCTATTACCTCAGATGCAGTCTCAACGACTTTTGATGACTCTCATTCAAATCATTTGAGCTAGAGCTGGTTGCAGGCAAACGGAAAGTGCATTATGTTGTTGATTTAAAATGGGTGGCCGGATTTATTGTTGCCTAAAACTTCCCAAGCACTATGGGATGACTTACCTCGTCTGAAATAAACCATTTTTTAATGAATTAGCTCAATCTATTACCTCAGATGCAGTCTCAACGACTTTTGATGACTCTCATTCAAATCATTTGAGCTAGAGCTGGTTGCAGGCAAACGGAAAGTGCATTATGTTGTTGATTTAAAATGGGTGGCCGGATTTATTGCCTTTCATGGGGAACATGAAAAAGGCTTTTGATGAAAGTCAAGAAAAACTAGATAGCTATATGATTGAGGAGATTAACTATAACTACAGCAAGATTAAAGAGTCACTCCTTCAGAATCATGAGAAAAGAAAGCACATTTTGTCTGTAGCATTTGATTTGCATGAGCAAAATAATTGGATTGCGTGTATTCCTCTTTTCCTGTCGCAAACTGAAGGTATTTTCTCCGAGAATGTAGGTTCTCTTCTGTTCAGTGAACACGAACAAAGAAAGGAAAAACTTCAAGAGAGGTTCAAAGATAAAGCTGGTGAGTATATGCCTTATCTTTACACTCCTTTTGAGTCAAAAACACAATTTTCTGCTGGCATTTCATCTGCAAGTGAAAACAAAAAGAAGAACGGTCCAAATCGTAATGGCATATTGCATGGCTCTAGAAAACACTTGGACTATGGAACAAAAATTAACAGCTATAAGTGTATATCGCTTTTGTCTTATGTTTCTATGGTATTTACATTCCTTGAGCTAGAAAATCTCGACACCCATCCTTAATCGTGCTGCTGAGACTGTTTATCATTCTGTGTCAGATTAACTTCTACTTATAATCGCGGTTAACAATGGCTGGTTTACTAAGCAATCGACCACGCAGAGTGTGAGTTTGAGGCAATGCTAAAGCTGTCATAGTGTGCTAACCAATTGAAATAATAAAAATCCCTGCCTAGCAGGGATTTTTGCTTTTAGCTTATACCGCAATAGCACGGCTGATTAACGTAAATCTACTTGAAGGGCCACACCTGTACTTTGGCCTTCACTTTGGAGCGTAATGTAATACCAGCCAGCACTGGGATTATTGACCTTGATTTGCTCCGTAGTGCTGCCAGCATTTGTTGAAGCGGCTTCATATTGCTGGGCATTGGCCCAGCTGCGACCCGAGTAAAGGCTGACATCTCCAGTTCCGTGGGCCGAGCGTACTTCTAGTTGGCTTGTCCCTTCAGGAATCCAAAGGTAATAGTCATTACGGCCATTGGCGCTGCAGACGGCATCACCCGGCGTGAGTTGGGTATAGCTCACTGGGGATTTAGTCGCACAGGCATTGGCAATTTGATTAGGAACGCTACTGCCACCACCGGCTTTAAGGTTGAAGCTCACGCCACTAAATTCACTCGTGGTATCAACAGTGATATATCGCCAGCCACGGTTTGCCGTAAAGCTAAAGGACTCTTTGTTGCCTTGATTTACACTGCTGGCTTGGGCATTGCTCGCACTTGCCCAAGTATTGGCATTAAAGTAAATATTGGCATCGCCTGTTCCCCCGGTTGTGCTGACACTAAATTGGCTGTTGTCAGCATCGACCCAGAAATAAAAGCTATTACGGCCACCGCTAAGGCATTCATCTTTTCCGAGGGTTAGCTTGCCGTAATTGATGGTTGCGGCGCCGCAATTGCTGGGTACTTCACCACCAGTATCGCCGCCATCACCTAAATCGGGATCGGTATCGGCAACTAACTCAGTGGTACTCACTAGCATATCAACACCACCAAAATCGCCTTCTAGGGTGATATAGTGCCAAAGTTCATTGGGGTTTAGGCTCACTTTGATCACTTGGTAATTACCGTTGCCGATGCCATAGCCCTGATTTTTTTCAGCACTTGCCCATCCCCTTGAATCGTAATAAATATCGGCATCACCCCAACCACCGCCAATTTTGATCCAAATATCCTGAGCCGAGCGGTCAGTGTTGGCAAAGCTAAAGCTGGCTCGGCCTTGTTTGGCGTCAATACACTCCATAGGTACCTCAAGACTGAGGCTGGCTGACTCGCTATAGCGGTATGCTTCGTTACTGACTTGGCAGGGCGAGTAATCTTTGCTGATGGTGCCCGCAGGGCCTGCCCAGTTACCTTCGCGACCACTGGCATTAGACTGTTCATCACTTGGGCCTTTATCGACAATACCATTGTTAGTGGTGCTTAAACCACTGGTGAGCCAGCCGCGCCATTCGTTGTCATAGCGGGTGCCAATGGAATCCATAAATGCTTGATATTCAGCATATTGGTTATTACGCAGGAAGGTTAAGATCTGGCGAACATCATCGCGGTGGTTTTCAAACATAAAGCGTACGGCGAGGTAACCCCAACGGTAGATGCGGTCTTGGCCAGAGTCATAGGTGTTTTTAAAGATGGTTGAGAGCATATACTCGCCCGTTTCCCCCATGGCGATGGCAGCAGGGTTGGCATCTCGGTATGAAATATATTCTGCTAATCCTTCAATCCACCAAATTGTGTTGGCAGATACGCTGCGGCCGAAATCGCCAAACAAGTTATAGCGGCCATCGAGGTAATGCACGTATTCATGCTGTAAGTTCCACACATGAAAATCAGGTTGTCGCCATTCGGCCTCATAGGCAATAAAACGCGCTTGGTTTTTAAGTCCAGCGGGAGAGCCTTCTAAATACATGCCGCCATTGTTGGTATTGATCCCAAAAATGCTGTTGGCGAGGGATTGATATTCTGACGAGCTGCCAAAAATCACCAGCTCTAAATCATCATTGTTATCCTGTGCGACCGCCTGCATTCCCGTTTCGAGTATCGTGTGGAAATGGCTTTCTTGCTGACTTAATACTCCGCATGCCCATTTAGCTTGATCTTGGTAAAGATCTTGGGCGCGGATCTTGAGGCTGTCGGAGCATTTCCAATTGAACGGTAAGCTATCGGCGGCCAATTGCGCCTTGAAACCACAGATCTGATAAGCATTACAGTTGCTGCGATCGTAGTAATCTGCCATCTCGGCGGCAGCAAACCACAGCACCTTACTGGGATCATTTTTGCTGGTGCTATTTAAGATATTTTTGACCAATTGGGTCACTTTAGGGCGCATGGTATCAATGTAGTACAGTCTAGATAACTCTCTTACAGCATTGACTAAAACATATTCAGCATTGGTGCCGAGTAAGTCCCTATGGTTAAGTTGGAACTGGTTGAGCGCATCCAAAATGGCATGATCTCGGGCAAACAGCGCCTGCATGTCAGGATTCCACTGGGCGCGGAATAAGGTGGTAAACACGGTATTGGCGGCCGCATTCATCGCAAAGCTGGCTTGCCATGCGCTGTTGTAGTCATTGAGTACTTTGAGGGTGACAAAGTTAAAATCAGCCCCCAGTTCAGCCGAATCAATCAGGATCAGTGCTTCTTTGAGCACGCTGGCATTGGCATCGGAGAGTGTCCAAATGGCGTTATTAGTAAAGAGAGCATTAAGCGCTGATTTTAAATTATTTTTCACCGCACTGCTGTAGGCGGGTACGTCGCTGGGATTGTAAAACTGCACATAAAGCGCGGCGCGCACAAAGTAAATATGTGACTCAATGCCTTGGTTATCCACGCCAGTGTATTCGGGCGCCTTGGCCGCAATCGCATTAGCAACTGTGGATACATTCGCCTCACTAAATACGCTGCTTGCGTCACTTCCCTTGAGATTAAATAGCTTACCGACACACTGCGGCGAGGACTGCGTTATCTCATCTAACAGGGCTTGGCCCGATTTACCGACAAAGTTACTACAGTCGGCATTGGCGGCAAAGCTGCTGGTTTTTGATCTTGGAGAGTTCTCGAGCAACGCTCGCTGTTGTGAAGAATGTGCATCGAGGTACTCAGAGTGTGTTGGCTCGTTAGGGGAGGCTATCAAGCTGTTGCTGGGTAATAACGGCCGATGGCTGACATCAAAATTGAGTGGCGCTGACGGCGAAGCTAACGGTGCTAGCGCACTAGGGATTGCTGTGTTTTTCGCTTGTATTGAATGGTTTGGATCTTGTTGTGAATGGTTATGGGCGAGCGAGGGTGTAGCGATGGCTAAGCTAATAGCCGCGAAAAGTAGGGTCTGTTTCATGGTGTATCCATAGTTATTTTTATCTGCAAAGCAGATCTTCCTTGGGCGTTATCCGATGTATTACAGCAATTAACCTCGGACCTCATTGGTCCAACTGAATTTAATGCTTGTCTAATTCAGTTAGCGCCGAAATATCATGAAATAAATTGCATAAAATATCCAATATAAATCGATAAAAATTTACAATTTTTTCACATTGTTTTTATCGTTATGTTTTTATTGTATTTTTTATTGAACTATCGTGCGGTTAATAAAGATTGGTAATGTAGACGGCAATTGTTTTAATGTGACATCGTTTCATTCAAGTTGCTGGCGTCCTTTTGTTACCTCGCTAACGGTCAACAAAGTTCATTCCAACATTGTTTGGGTTAATATGCTTTAACCTGAGTATGATGCCGCTATGTTTACAGCGATAAGCCGAAATCCCAAAGTTGTACAAGGAGTTAGCTATGTCAGATTTACCAAAAGATTATGCCCATATTCATATTGAACAACCCGGTGAGCCAGAGGTGATGCAACTTTCTCGATCTCCCTTGCCGGTTGTCGGGGCCGGACAAGTTCTTATCCGAGTAAGTGCGGCTGGGGTGAATGGGCCGGATCTCAAGCAAAGGGCAGGAGCCTATCCGCCGCCACCCGGAGCATCGTTAATTTTAGGGCTTGAAGTGGCTGGTGAAATTTGCGCCATAGGTGAAGGCGTGACTCAATGGCAACTGGGGGATAAGGTTTGTGCTTTAGTCCCTGGTGGCGGTTATGGCGAATACACCTTGACCTATGCCGCTCATTGTTTGCCGATTCCAAAGGGATTTTCCATGGTGCAAGCTGCCGCGTTACCTGAAACCTTTTTTACCGTTTGGGGTAACTTATTTATGCGCGCCGGACTCAAGGCTGGCGAAACCGTTTTGATACACGGTGGCTCTGGTGGCATTGGCAGTACGGCGATTGCGCTGGCGAATCGTCTTGGTGCGCAAGTGATTGCGACTACTGGGCAGGATGAAAAGCGCGACTATTGCTCAGGATTAGGTGCCCATCTTGTTGTCAATTACAACACTCAGAATTTTGTCGAAGAAATCATGAGCTTTACGCAGGGTAAAGGCGTTAATGTGGTATTTGATATCGCGGGTGGCGATTTTATTAACCTCAATTTGCAAGCGCTTGCGTTGGATGGGCGTATGGTGTCGGTCTCAACTCAACGTAGTCCTAAAGCTGAGGTTAATATTCTCCAGCTGATGGCTAAGCGAATTGTCTGGACAGGTTCAACCCTAAGACCACAAACGGTTGAAGCCAAAGCTGAAATCGCAAGGCAATTACACGAACGTGTTTGGCCATTACTTGATAGCCAGCAAATCGTGCCGCATATTTTTGCAACGTACCCATTGAACGATGCGCCTAAGGCCCATAGATTAATGCAGTCGGGCGAACATAGGGGCAAAGTGGTATTAACATTTTGAATTAACTCAGCTACAAGTTGTAACCTCTTATCGCTTCAATAATTTAATGGTTATAGGTGCATAATTAAAACTTGATGTGATGTTTTTTTAGACTAAAGTCGTTAGTGACAAATTTTTTTAGAGACTTTGGCCGAAATTAATGCGTAATAAGTGAAAATTTCATGGTTTGAGGCATTGATTATCGAAAATATTCTGTAAAAATACCCAGTTGAAAACGTCAGAGACTTTCCGGCGCTATTCGTGGATCAAAGCAAGCGTCGCTTCGCTTATTCAGACTAAAAAACTCATAGTGTATGTGTTGATTTAAGGGTATTGGCATATATGTATAACACAGCAAAGAAACAGGTTTGGTATGGTGAGCTGAGAACATCGAAGGGCAATGCGATTGTCGTCCACGACAACCAGCTGCCAGAGGCTTCCCCTGGACGAATTTACCTCTACAATACCGACCGTGATGCCATTGTTGAGTATGTAGAAGACATAGTAAAAGTGAACCTATACGACTTAGATGAGGCCGCATTAAAAGCTGCTGAGGCTAAGTTTAGCGGTGCATGGAAAGCGGCTCGCGCTCAATTTATGAGCAAGCATCAAGCTCGTATTGATCTGAACAACGTTAAGGATTCTGGCCCAGTACGTAAGGCTAAACCTGAGGTTGAGCCTGAAATCGAAACCGATGCAATTGGTGCTGATTTCGATGAAGATTGGGGCGATGATTTCGACGATTAATATCCAATTTGCTTCGGCAACATTGGATAAAGGTAAGGAATGAAACGACTTTATTCCTTACCAGCCTTTCTTTTTAATTCCTACAGATGCTCATTTCAACTTTAGTCAACAATATCAAATTGATATCGACTAATATGATGATAGATTTTCCCTGGTACTAACCAGGCATCATCACCCAATTGCGGTTGATTGGGCGAGTCAGGCAGCTTTTGCGGTTCAATACACACGCCCTGATGTTGGTGCAAACTTTGTTGGTTTCGTCCCACGGTTCCCGCTAAAAAGTTAGCGCAGTAGAGTTGTACGCTAGGCTGATTGGTAAATACCGTCATGGCGCGGCCGCTGACAGGACTGCTTAAACAACCAAAGCGGCGTAGTGAACCATCGGGGTTATCCATCAAATAGCAATGATCATAACCTTGGGTGCTTGTTAGTTCGGGAGCGTGAAGTTTTTCGCCAAGGGAAACACTTTGAGTTAAATCGAAAATACTATCTTTAACCTCAGCAATTCCTGTCGGGATGCCGACTTCATTCATCGTCAAATAGCGTGTCGCATCGATTTGCATCTGGTGCTGATAATTATTGCTCGTACCATCCAGATTAAAATAGCTGTGCTGCGTTAGGCTCACCGGACAAGGTTTATCTACGGAGGCCAGCATTTCTACATAGAGATTATTGGCGGCAAGGCGATAGTCTAATTGCACCGTGCAATTACCGGGGAAGCCCATATCGCCATCTGGACTCACTAAGGTTAATCTTACCCCATCGGGAAGCGGGCCTAAGTGCCAGTTCTTTCTGTTAAAACCTTCGCGGCCACCATGTAAGCAGTTGCTAGCCTGATTGATATCCAGTTGATAGGTTTGCCCCTGATATTGCAGCTTGCCAAGGGCGATACGATTGGCAAAGCGGCCTGCAATGGCGCCAAGGTGGGCATTTTGAGTCAGGTAATCTTCGGCACTGTCGCAGCCTAGAACGATATTGGCGCGCTCACCCTGTTTATCGGGCGTCCAAAGCGCGCGAATAATGCCGCCTAAACTGAGCACTTCCAAGGCGATGATGCCATTGTCTATCCGCACGCGTTCAATTTCGCTGCCGCGGGGATCGGTCCAAGGATCTAATACACTGAAACGCACCATTTAGTTTCCCTCATGTGTCATTTAACCGTTTGATTTTGCCTCTTAAAAATGACAAATACCACACAATTCATGGTTGAATTCGTATGGTATTAGTGGCGGAGTTAGCTGGTGCGATTAAGTGTTTAGCTGTCGATACGGCCCGCGCCAGCACTCGCTGAACAGAGATAAACGGTTGCGTCTATCCCTGTTTGCTCGAAAAATGTCTGTTCGACCGCAGAAACTACCGCATCGGTAAGCTCATGGTCGACGAGCGCGACCACGCAGCCATCGGTCATGCGTATGCCACCGCGTTCGCCAATCACTTGGCTAACAATATCCACCAAAGTGTCAAATTCCGGTAGTGTTACCTCAAAATCATCCCGCAATGATTGATGAGACTGAGCCATTAATAGGCTGAATTTAGAAATATTATTTTGCTCTAGTGCCCGAGCTGCACTCTGAGTGCGTTTATTCTCGGTGACTACGTGTTTGGCGCGGCGATAAAGGGTTTCATCCAATTTATCCTTGGCACTTTCAAGCTGACGCAGTTCAAGATGGCGCAGAGCGTCTAAACCAAAAAATTCGGCAGCTTGAGCGCATTCCTCACGTCGCTGCTGGCTAATCGCCGCTAATCGTTGTTTCTCAATATGCGCATCAATGATGATCAGGCTGAGATTCTCAGGGATTGCAATCGCTTCGCTATCAAGGTCAAGGCAGTCGATGAGCAGGGCATGATCCGGCTCGCCCATCGCGCAAACCATGTGATCCATAATGCTGCAAGCCGATGCGACGTACCGATATTCGCCACGTTGCGCTAATTGTGCTACTGCCATCGGTGAGAGATGCAATTGGCTGCTGTCACTAATAGCTGTACCAAAGGCGACGACCAAGGCGCCAGAGGAAGATAATCCTGCTGCGAGCGGTACATCGCCTACCACGGCTAAATCTAAGCCCTTGGCAATGAGCCCTGTGTTGGCCATCGCCGCTGTGAACCCTTTTAAATAATTTACCCAACCGTCCTCGGGATGGATTTCGGTTTCTTTGCCAAAGGTCCATTCTTTAATTTGCCCGGGAAAGGCATCAGCAACGGCGCGAAACTTGTTGTCTTCACGGCGTTTAACGGCAATCACCGTATGAAAATTAATGGCGGCAGGCAAAACAAAGCCGTCGTTGTAATCCGTGTATTCACCGATCAGATTTACTCGACCTGGGGCTTGATATAAATCATCGGCTTTAGTGCCAAAGGTTTGGACAAATAACTTGGTGGCGCGCTGCGCAGGGTTCGACATGCTGAGAAGACTTCCAAAAAAGCTGGGCTAATTTCGTTCTTGTCTTCGATTTATATCACGACTAAGTCGGCGATGTAACTGAGATTTTCTATGGCATTGACGATAAGCTTGTCAGAGAAAACCGATAGTCAAAAACGCCGCAATGTTTGAGCGTGTGTAAGTGCGTTAAGGTGATTGATTTTTAGTGGTTTTGATAGGTTTTATCGGGTGAGGTAATGACTCAGGTTAATCCCTTTCCTGAGTCATTTTTAGCCTAAATAGGATGAGTTTTATTCATGATAACAAACGTAAACACGCCTTAAACTGCGGCAGAATGTTGTTTGGTGTCATCGTCTAGCTCGGCAACTGCCTTCGTTTCAGAGTCTGGTAATAACTCATGAACTACATGGTCGACAAAACCCGCACCCGCCGCTTCGTATAGGTTGTAAACGCTATGCACACCAGAACTTCTGAGTGATGCAGCATCCTCACCATATTGTACGATTGCACTTAGTTTACCTTGATAATTCAGCTTTTTAAGTTGCTCAACGGCGAAGAGATTTCCCGCATGATGCGGCATTGCTAGCAGCACTAATTCAAGATTGGGCGCTTTATCAAGCTTCTCCCAAAAGTCGGTATCGGAAGCATCCCCTTGCACTACATTACGGCCTTTAGCGCGGTGTAAATCGACCAGGTCTTGCTTATGCTCAATCCCGAGGATCTCACCGTCGAACCGGGCACGCAGTTCATCGTAGGCTCCACTACCAATACGCCCCATCCCTAGGATTAAAAAGCGTGGATTACCAATGGCAATGGGGCGATCTTCTGGGTGCAATGGGCGTTTTTCTAACCTAACGAGTCGCTGTTGGAAGCGTTGGTAAATATTTCCGACCGTAGCATTGAGCGGCGCTGCTAATAAAAAGCTAAAGCTTAAGGCCACGGCAATAATCACCAACCATTGTGACGGTAGCCAGCCTTTGCTGGTGGCGACCGCAGCGACAATCAGACCAAACTCGGAGAAGTTACCTAGGTTAAAGGAACCTAACATCGAGGTGCGAGAACGTAATTTAAAGCGAGTAAGAATATAGACAAACAATAAGATTTTTAGCGGTACTAACAGTACTAATAATGTAGCCAGCACGATATCCGAAATCGTGGGTAAGCCATTGAGACCAATGGTTAAGAAGAAGGCGACAAGAAAGAGTTCTTTAAAATAGAACAATGATTTAGCCAGCTCAGAGGCTTTTTTATGTCCTGCGAGCAAAATACCAATAACCAGTGCGCCGAGATCCGGTTTCAGGCCGAGGGATTCAAATAACCAAGCGCCGACAACCAGTGCCATTACTAATCCAAATAGCACTAATAATTCACCGTGGCCAACACGGTCAAAGGCTTTATAAATCAGTGGTTTTGCCAGTGGCAATAACAATAACGCAAATGCCCACACTGAAGGCACATCGCCCTTAGAAATGGTTAAAAAGAGTACGGCAAAAATATCCTGCATAATCAGGATACCAATAGCAACACGGCCATACAGGGATTGCATATCCCCTTTATCTTCTAAGACCTTTACCGCAAAAACGGTACTGGAGAAGCTTAACGCAAATGCCAGTAAGGTTAACTGCTCAATCCCTAAACTGGTCAGTTGAGATAATCCTAATAACCCTAATATTTTGAGAATAGGGACGAATACTAGGATCGATAGCATCAAATGCACACTCGACCCCGCCCACACTTCAGCCTTAAATAGGCTACGAATATCGAGTTTTAAACCAATCGCAAACAGCAGTAGCGTAACCCCTAAATTGGCGAGTTCTTGCAGCAGTGGCAGGCTTTCTTTTTCAATACCTAATACAAAGAGTACAAAGCCCGCCACTAAGTAGCCGATGAGTGGGGGCAGTCCTATACGGCTAACGAGCATGCCGCAAATAAGGGTGATAATGAGGATAGCTGGTTCCATAATGCTCCAATCTAAAAAGTCCACGATAAACAAGGATTGTATAAGAAATCGATGACAGCGCGATAAAAAAGCGGACTTTTCATGAAAAAAGTCCGCTTTTTGTTGATTTTACGCTAAAACGCCGCAGAGGAGTGTTAGCGTTTAGTCGAGATTATTTCACCAAGTGATCTAAATGAGCTGCAAACTCCTTGGGACCCATAAAGCCGGTTACCCTTAAATCTTCTCGCTGTTCACCTTGCTCGTTAAACATCAATAATGTCGGTAAACCGAGGACATTGTATTTTTCAAGCAGAGCGACATCCACAGCATCACTCTTAGTGACATCCGCTTGCAGCAGCACGATTTTGTTCATTCGCGCTAATACTTCGGCGTCTTTAAAGGTAATGGCTTCAAACTCTTTACAAGCCACACACCAGTCAGCGTAGAGATCCAGCATCACAGGCTTACCAACTGCCGTGGCAGCAGCAATTTCGCGGTCCAAATCTTCAATGGATTTTATCCGTTTAAAGCCATGGGCTTGCTCAGTCGTTGTCGCAGTCGCAACCGGACTGTGGCTAAAGCCAAAGTGACCCATCACGGCTTGGAAGCCATAGGAGAAACTTGCCAGCAGGGTTAAGGTGAGTAGCACTGAGCGTACGGTTTGTTTCCAGTTAAAGGCGCTGAGCTTATTTTGGTGCATCAGGTAACCGGTGAAGCTAATGCCCCAAAGCGACCAAAGCACATCGGAAACCACGCCCGTCCAAATACGGCCAAGCATCACAATCGATACCGCAATCAGCAGGAAGCCAAACACAGTTTTAATGATATTCATCCAAGCGCCAGCGCGAGGCAGTAACTTACCACCCGAGGTGCCGATGATAAGTAGTGGTACGCCCATGCCCATACTCAGCACATACAGCGCGAGGAAGCCTTGTAATAAATCCCCGGTTTGCGCCACATAGACTAAGGCGCCAGAAAGTGGAGCCGTGGTGCAAGGCGAGGCGACCAATCCTGAGATCACTCCCATCAAAAATACGCCAATTAGATTGCCGCCTTTTTGATTGTTGGAAATGGAGTTCATCTTCTCCTGCCAGCTTGAAGGCAGTTTGAGATCGTACAAGCCAAACATGGATAAACTGAGTACAAAGAACAGGATGGCTAATACCACGAGCACAGCGGGATGTTGCAGCGCCGCTTGGTATTTCATCCCCGCAGAGGCGACGACTAAACCTAAAATCGAGTAGGTGATTGCCATACCTTGCACATAGGCCATCGACAGGGTGAAGGCTTTGGCGGTCGACAGTTTTTGCCCTTGACCAACAATAATGCCCGATAAAATCGGATACATGGGGAACACGCAAGGGGTGAGCGCTAAGCCAATCCCTAAGCCGAAAAAGATCACTAAGGTCCAGAGTAAACTGTCGTTAGACAACATCTGGCTTAGGCTATCCTGCTGAGTAATCGGCTTAGAAGGGGCGCTGCTTGCTTTGGCATCTGTGTCAGTGGCGGCAGGCTTGGTATTTTGGCCGCTATCTGTGCTAGAGGCGATTTGTCCATCATTGGCCGCGACGGCCTTTAGGGTCACGTCCCGCTTGGTTGGTGGATAACAGAGTTTACCCTCGGCGCAGCCCATAAAGGTGACGTTTAAGGTGCTGTTTTCATCCGCTTGCTTTAGGCCAACGGGAATGTCGATATAGGTGTAGTAAACCTCTTGTTCACCAAAATACTCATCGTTATGAGGTTTGCCTTTTGGTAGGTCAATGGTGCCCAATTCAGCGCCATTGACACTAAATTTGAGTTTATCGCGGTACATGTAGTAGCCGTCGGCAATCACCCAATTAAGGGTAACCTTATTGCCTTCCTGCTTAAAATCAAAGGCAAAGGCTTGATCAACGGGCATTAACTCAGGTTCGCTTTTTAGAAAACCAAAGTTATTCGCAAAAGCATTGCCACTTAGAGTGAGAGGCGCGAGGAGCAATAATGCAGTAAAGGTAAGGCTAAGTAGTTTTTTCATGGCTGAGTGTTATCTTTTATCCAATCTAAGTAGGCTGGTAGCCCGTGAGTGACGGGTACGGCAATAATTTCAGGCACTTGATAAGGGTGAAGTTTAAGCACAAGCTGCTCTAACTCTGCATAGCGAGTTTGTAAACATTTAATGTGTAAGCTAATTTCTTGCTCTTCACAGATTTTTCCTTCCCATGCATAAACGGAGCGGATGGGCGCCGAAATATGCACGCAAGCCGCGATACGCGCTTCCACTAACGCATGGGCGATGCGATTGGCATGAACGTTGTCTGGACAGCTAGTGCTGACCATTAAATACTGAGGTTGCATAGTGTGGGTATCGTCCCCTAACAATCTTAAACTTCGCTTAAGCCTATTAGGCTAAGCTACTTTACGTGTTTTTATGGTCTCATACATTAACGGCTTAACGAAAGAGTGAGCTAACTATCAGAAGTTTCACCGCTTTAGCGCAGTCTGTGCCCTAATGACTTGAATTAAGACCGGATTGCCCCCATTTAGTTTTCAAACGAGCGAGATAAATCTGAGGTCGGTATGTTTTTAATCCTATTTTTAATCTTTGTGCTGATCCCAGTTGTTGAGCTATCAGTGTTAATCCGCGTGGGCGAAATCCTCGGAACCTGGACCACCATTGGCTTAGTATTATTTACCGCTGTTTTGGGCGTATCCTTAGTGCGTAGCCAAGGGCTGAGTACGCTCATGCAAGTGCAACAAAAACTCGCCCGAGGCGAAGCACCGGGGCAAGAAATTGTCGAAGGCATGATGTTAGCGATGGCGGGGGTGTTGCTGGTTATCCCTGGATTTGTGACTGATTTTATTGGTTTATTGTTGCTCACTCCTTTAACCCGTCGTCCGATAGCAGCCTTAGTGTTTAAACGTATGCAACTGCGAGTGGTGTCGGGTTTACAAGGCGGTATGCACGGCGGTTTTGGTGCGGGTCCCTTTGGCTCTCATTCTGGCTCACAAACAAATCCTTTCGATCAACCTCCCTTTGAGCAAAATAAACATGCCGATGGCAATGTGTACGAAGGCGACTTTGAACATAAGGCCGACCCTAGCGATAAACGTCCTGAAAGCCATCAATTGGCGGATAAAGACGAGAAACCCAAAGATCCAAAGGCGTAATCCGCTTTTCAGCTCGACTTTCTTTCCTCTGTGTAAAGCCTCAAGTTATCGGGGTTAGCCGCTATTCTTCGACATCCCAATATGAAAAGGCCAATCGATGCTGATAAGCAGCATCGATCGGCCACGCCGGGAAGCGTTTAGGGGGAGTGGCGGGCTAGTGTTTCTCGCTCGCCACTGCATTCGGTTTGATGTTAAAGGCCAAGCTGTACATCACTGGCAGCACGATAAGGGTCAGCAGCGACGCAAAACCTAAACCAAAGATGATAGTGATCGCCATGGAGCCGAAAAAGGCGTCGGGGATCAGAGGTATCATCCCGAGCATGGTCGTGATCGCCGCCATCATCACAGGGCGAACGCGGCTGACACAGGAATCGATTAAAGCTAAATAGGCGGCTTTGCCTTCACTGAGTTCGAGGTTTATCTGGTCAACCAATACAATACCGTTTTTAATCACCATGCCCGATAGACTCAGTAGTCCCAGCAGCGCCATAAAGCTAAAGGGCGCGTCGAAAATCAATAATCCCGCCGATACCCCAATCAAGGCCAATGGCACGGTAAACCAAATCACTAACGGCTGGCGTACCGAGTTAAACAGGAACACTGTGATTAAAAACATCGCTAAGTAACCCAGTGGAATTGAACTAAATACCGCAGTTTGGGCTTCGCCCGCCGTTTCATACTCGCCACCCCATTCTAAGTGGTAACCCGCAGGCAAGCTGATAGCTTCGACCTTAGCTTTGACTTTACGTAATACTGAGTCGGCGGTTTCATCGCTACCCAGTTTAGGGTCGGCTAAAACGGCTAACATCCGCATCCGATCGCGACGTTTTACTAAGGGGTTTTCCCATTGAGTATCGAAGCTGCTTACAACTTGCGTTGCTGGCACAAAGGTGCTGTGCTCGCTACTCCAAATTTGCAGTTTCCACAGGCTGTCCGCCTGTAAACGCTCCTCGGCGGGTGCGCGAGCAACGATGGGGAGTAAATGGCTGGTTTCACGGTACAGGCCAATCTGTTTGCCGCTAAAGTTAACTAACAGTGCGTTATCCAGATCCTGTTTACTGATCCCCGTTTCCCTTGCTTGAGCATTTTCTAATTGCGGACGAATTAAAGTCACTTGGTTGCGCCAGTCATGGCGAATACCGTCCATACTCGGCTCCGCATGGAAGATGGCTTCGGCTTGAGCGCCTAGAGCACGCAGTACTTCGGGATCATCACCGTAGAAGCGAGCCTCAATCTTCGCGGCGGGAGAAGGGCCGTTTTCCATATTTTTTAATCTGAACTGTGCCTGAGGGAATCTCTGATTTAAAAAGGTTTCTAGCTCTGGCATATAGACTTTTAAGGAGGCTAAATCTGCCATTTCAATAATGAGCTGCGCATAGGCGGGATAGCCCTTTTCGGGTTGATAGGGCAACACAAACCGCTGCGCACCTTGGCCAATGACCGTTGTTAAGTGTTTTAAGCCACTATGTTGTTCCTCGGCTTGCTTGAGTAACTGCTGCTCAATATCGGCGGTAAAGCGTTCAGTGCCTTTAATATCTGTACCTTCTGGCATCCAAATATCGACAAAAAAGATAGGCGTATTAGATGCTGGGAAGAACACATTCTTGATATGACCAAAGCCAATCACTGCGCTAACGAGCATGGCACCGACTAATAAAATGCTGGCGATTCTAAAACGTAGGGCAAAGGTTAAGCTCGCGCGGTATATGCTAAAAAACCAGCCTTTGTATGGGTCCTGCTCTTCCTCATCTGCGGGGGCATCTTTAAACAGCAAGTGACAGAAGAAAGGTGTCAGGGTGATCGCGGTAATCCAACTGATAAATAAAGAGATCATTAACACTTGGAATAGCGAGCGACAAAACTCCCCCGCGGCATTTTGCGATAAGCCAATCGGCGCGAAGGCGATAATCGCAATCACTGTGGCGCCAAGCAGCGGCCACTGGGTCTGCGTTACAATTTGTTTAGCGGCTTCGAGGCGAGTCTTACCCCGGCGCAGGCCAATCAAAATACCTTCCGTCACCACAATGGCGTTATCGACCAACATACCAAGTGCAATAATCAGGGCGCCGAGGGAGATAAGTTGCAGCTCAATGCCCAGTACTTTCATTACGATAAAAGTCCCGAGAATCGTCAGTAGCAGAATTAAGCCCATCAGTAAGCCTGAGCGCAGGCCCATAAACAGTAGCAGTACGGCAATAACGATGGCGATTGATTCTAATAGGTTGATCAAAAAGCCATTTACTGTGTCATCCACCGCCAGACTTTGGTTATAGACAGTGTCTAAGTTCATCCCAATTGGGCGTTGTGACTCCAACTCGGCAAGGCGCTCGCTAACGCTTTTACCCACTTCGACTACGTTGACGCCACTCGAAAAGGAAATCCCAAGGGAGAGGGCGGCTTCGCCACGGTTGTGATAGAGCACATCTGGGGTTTCATCGTAATCTTTTTCTATATGGGCAATGTCGCCAAGATAGATAAGCTCGGTGCTGCCGGGCGGACTGACGATCAGACGCGCAAGATCCTGCACACTGCTAAATTCGCCCGTGGGATGAATGCGGATCCGATTATCGCCAACCACTAAACTGCCCGCATTAGAAACCACGTTCTGATTGTTAATCAGGCCGTAGATATAGCTTTGATCTAACCCCAGTGCCGAGAGTTTTTGTTGTGATATTTCAATCACTACCTGTTCGGTTACGCTGCCCGCGACAGAGACTTTTTTGACCCCAGGCACCAGTACCAGTTCGCGGCGCAAATAGTCGGCATAGTTGCTTAATTCGCGGTTGCTATAATCAGGCCCTGAGAGATTAAACAAAATGCCGTACACGTCGCCAAAGTCGTCATAGACCTTGGGCGTGCTAGTGCCGGGAGGCAGTTGTCCTGCGGTGTCGTTCACCTTACGACGCACCTCATCCCACACCTGTGGCAGGCTGGTTTTATCGTAGGTTTCTTTGATCTCAATTTGGATCTGCGACAGGCCCGCACTGTTGATTGAGGTCACGTGCTTAACCGCATCGAGTTGCTGCAGTGCATCTTCGAGGGGAAGGGTGACTTCTTCTTCCACTTGCTCGGGTGAGGCCCCCGGATAGGCGGTGATCACTAGGGCTTCTTTAATGGTAAATTCGGGAAATTCTAATTGCCCAAGACCGGTAAAACTCACACCACCGCCCACGAGCAGCAGTAGCACAAACATCCAGCTAATCACTTTGTGGCGGATGGAATACTCAGCAATATTCATGAATTAAACTCCGCGTTGCCAGCGTAGTGGCTTCACTTTCATCCCGTCGGATAATTGGGATACCCCCGCGCTGACAATCAAGTCACCTTTGTTGATGCCGCCTAAGACTTCGATACCTTCGGTGGTGACTCGGCCTAAGGTCACTGCCGTGGGTTTCACTTCGCCCGATTGCGCTTGATAGACCCAGACTTGAACTCGTCCATCCTGATCGCGTTTGTCGATAGCTGTGACTGGCACTATGGCCGACGCGGTTTGATCTGGTGTTTTCACTAAGGCGAGGGTTAACTCAGCGCTCATGCCAGGAAGTAACTGAATATCTTTAGGTTGTGGTAACGAAAACACCACTTCATAGGCCTGAGTACCTGGGGTCACTTGGGTCGAATATTCTTTGAATTTCGCATCAAACTCCATGCCTGCTAATGCGCTAAAACGTACCTTAGCGGTAAAGTTTTGCTGCTGAATATAGTTGTTTAGGCTCGCCGCCATCGCTTCGGGGACTTGAATGCTGACATCAAGCAAACTGTTGTTTTGCAGCGTTAAAATCCCTTGGTTGGCCTGTACGATTTGGTGATTATCCACTAAACGTTTGGCCACAGTGCCACTAAAGGGAGCGATAAGCTTGGTATAACTTAACTGGTCACGGGCGGCGGCTAAGGCGGCTTTGGCCGATTTAAGTTGCGCTTGGGCGCTATCAAACTCAGCTTGAGAGATTAATTTGCGTTTGAGGAGTTCGGTTTTACGCTGAAAATCCGCCTCTAAGAGTTCATGATCCGCTTCGCGGGTCATTAAATTGTTATAGGCATCCCTGTCATCGAGTTTAGCCAACAGGCTACCTTGACGGATCTGTTGTCCTTCCACTAATGCGAGATCCGTCAGTTCGCCGGAAATTCTAAAGGATAATTCAGCGCGGCTATTAGCACTGACGCGCGCCGGAAACGTCCTTAAATTTCCCCCTTCGAGTTGCTCAACTTCAAAGAGTTTTACTGGACGAATGGCACTCGCCTGTACCGAGCTTTCCGCTGGAGTGCAAGCTGTGAGCAGGGCTGGCAATAACGCCGCCAAGGGAATAAGTCGATAAGCTTTCATGGTGGAGAGTCCTCAATAACAATTTATCAGCATTTCAGGGGCGCGAAGATATCAGCTAAAGTTGTTGCAATAAACGGGATACTTTGGGATTATCAATCCCACATAATGAGATTGATATTAAGTTAAAAATGAAGACAGAGGACCTCGCGTTATTTCACCGAATCGCTGAAACCGGCAGTTTGATTGAAGCGGCGGATTTGCTTAACTTACCAAAATCGACCGTGAGTCGGCGTTTACAGGCATTGGAAGATGAGCTGAATATCAAGCTATTCCACCGACAGAGCCGCTCGATGACGCTGACCTCGGCGGGAAGCCATTTTTACCAACGTTCACAGAATATCTTGGCGCAGCTCGATGAAACTCTGTTTGAGATGACTAACGAAGATGCTGAGATCAGTGGCCATCTCCGCATTCAAATGTTTCCTATCCACAGTATGAATGTGTTGATGCAAGCCATTTTCCGTTTTATGGATCTGCATCCCAAGCTCACGGTTGAAGTGATTAGTAGCGCAGAATCTGTTGATATGGTTAAGAATAATCTCGATGTAGCCTTTGTGGTCGAACCCGCATTAGATACCTTAGATTTAGTGGTGCGACCGATATTCACCACGGATTTGCGTTTTTATGCCAGTCCCCAATACCTAGTGCAACATGGTATGCCGCAGACTCCACAGGAGATTGAGTCCCATAATGTGGCCTTATTTAGGCTCTCAAATGGCAAGATCTTTAATGAGTTATGGATTGGTGCCGAACAGGAAGTTCGGGTTCGGGGAAATTTCTGCTCCAACAGTGTTGAAGTGGCGGTAGAGTTTGCCCTGCAAGGGCGCGGCATTGTGTATGCGCCTGCGGAAGTGGTGGCTGATTTTGTGGCTTCAGGGCAGCTAATTACCCTGTTGCCCGAGATAGAGTCCCATCCCGGCAAATGCTATTTGGCTTATCCATCAAGACGTTATGTGAGCTTAGCCAGCAGACGCTTTATCGACTTTATTATTAAAGAACTGGCGCCGAAAGGTGTACCAACTAATCTCAGCACGCAAAGTGTGCGCCGAGTTTGTAAGGCATCGGAGGAGCCCTTCCCACCCAATGATGTGCGTTTTAGCCTAAAAAGCACAGCCTAAATCGCGTCGGCGGTCGTGACCTTGGTCGGCTCGCAAATCCGCTGCGCTAAGTAATAACAGGCAATCCCCATCAAGAGGTTGGTGATGGGGAGCGCGAGTAATAAGCCTTTTACGCCATCAATATAAGATCCCAGCGCCGCCAGTGGCAGCATCAATAGCACTAAGCGGCACAGGTTAATCACTAACGAACTCATCGGCCTATGGTACGCATTAAGCGCCGTGGCAAAGATAATCACAATTCCCAGCGGGCCATAGGCGCAGGGCAGCACCAGAATATAAAAACTTAACCACTCTAGCACCTGCGGATCGGTACTAAATAAATTCGCGAGTGGCTGGGCCAAAAACGCCAATGGAATATAGAGTAAGGTTTGGAATACAAAGATAAATTTAAGCGATAGCAGCAAAGCCTGCTTCGCCCTTTGGGGTTGGCCAGCACCGAGATTTTGCGCGATAAACGGCATCAGGCTCGATGATAATGCCATCACCACAATCAACAGCACCGATTCTAAGCGTGTGCCTGCACCAAACGCTGCTACGGCGCTGTGATCGATATGGGCCAGCATCGCCATAATCACCGCATTGGCGAGCGGATTGATTAAATTCATCAATGCCGCAGGCTGGGCAATATGGGCAAGTTTACTCCAGTTGGCACGCATTCTATCGATATCAAATACCGCCCGCTCAAGCATTCGCCGCTTGATGATCAGCAAATAACCCGAGAGCGACAACGCGACAAGCCATGAGAACAGGGTGGCAATCGCTGCGCCTTGGATCTCTAAACGCGGAAAAGGCCCAATACCGAAGATAAGCAAAGGATCGAGGATTAAGTTAATCAGCGCCGCCAGCATCATAATCATCGCTGGTGAGCGAGTGTCGCCCGTGGAGCGTAAGCCTTGGTTGCCCACCATCAATAACACCAACAGCGGCGCGCCCACATACCAATACATCATATAGTCATGAATGAGTGGCAAGCTGGTTTCATTGGCGCCAAGTAAACTAAACAGTGGCTCGATAAAAATACTACCTAGAGCGGATAAACTGGCGATAAGGATAAAGGTCAGCAGCAGCGCATCGTGCAAAAATACCTTAGCTCGTGGCGCATTACCCGAGCCAATCAGCCTGCCAAGGTTAGTGGAAACGCCTGCACCAATCCCAATAGCAATGCTGGAAATAATTAACGTTACTGGAAAGGTAAAACTGATTGCAGCTAAAGGCTCTGTCCCTAATTGGCTGATAAAAAAAGTGTCAGCGAGGCTAAAACCTAGAATGGTCATAATGCCAATCAAGTTAGGGAGGCTCATGTTGAGCAGTACACGACCAATTGGCGCGCTAAGCAGCCCGTGTCTGTCTTTCATGGGGAAAATAGTGCCTTGTTTGCGAGCGGAGGCGAGATTCTAGCAGGATTGTGCCCGCTTGAAAAAACCGACATCAAAAATTTGAATTTTTTTTTGTAAAGGCACTTGGATCTGGCAGGGGTTAACCCCATATCACACACATCAAAGGGGAAGGCGGAAATGCCTCCTCTTTTTCATCACAAAATCGCCTCGATTGTTGGGCATTAAATCATTAGGAGAGTTCATAGATGAATATTCGTCCATTACATGACCGCGTAATCGTTAAGCGTTTAGAAGTTGAATCAACTTCTGCGGGTGGCATTGTATTAACAGGCAGCGCCGCCGAAAAATCGACTCGCGGGGAAGTCCTTGCAGTAGGTAATGGCCGTATTTTAGAAAACGGCACTGTAAGACCTCTGGATGTGAAAGTGGGTGATGTAGTGATCTTCAATGAAGGTTACGGTGTTAAGAAAGAAAAAATCGACGGTCAAGAAGTCTTGATCCTGTCGGAAGCTGACCTGATGGCCATCGTAGGTTAATCCACGACATCAATTCGACATTCCAATTAATCATTAAAAATGTAAAGGATATTCAATTATGGCAGCTAAAGAAGTTGTATTTGGTAACGACGCACGCGTAAAAATGCTGGCTGGTGTAAACATTCTGGCTAACGCAGTTAAAGTGACCTTAGGCCCTAAAGGCCGTAACGTAGTATTAGACAAGAGCTTTGGCTCACCACTGATCACTAAAGACGGTGTGTCTGTTGCAAAAGAAATCGAATTAGAAGACAAATTCGAAAACATGGGCGCGCAAATGGTGAAAGAAGTTGCTTCTAAAGCCAACGACGCCGCCGGTGACGGTACCACTACTGCAACTGTTCTGGCACAAGCCATTGTCACTGAAGGCTTAAAAGCCGTTGCAGCGGGTATGAACCCAATGGACTTAAAGCGCGGTATCGATAAAGCCGTGATTGCCGCCGTTGCTGAACTGAAAAACCTTTCTCAAGATTGCGCTGACTCAAAAGCGATCGCTCAAGTAGGTACTATCTCTGCAAACTCTGACGAGTCAATCGGCCAAATCATTGCCACTGCAATGGAAAAAGTCGGTAAAGAAGGTGTGATCACCGTTGAAGAAGGCCAAGCACTGGAAAACGAACTGGACGTAGTAGAAGGTATGCAGTTCGACCGTGGTTACCTGTCTCCATACTTCATCAACAAGCCAGAAACCGGCAGCGTTGAATTAGATCACCCATTCGTACTGTTAGTCGACAAGAAAATCTCTAACATCCGCGAACTGTTACCAATCCTTGAAGGTCTGGCAAAAACCGGTAAGCCATTACTGATCGTTGCCGAAGATGTTGAAGGCGAAGCCTTAGCAACGCTCGTTGTTAACAACATGCGCGGTATCGTGAAAGTGGCAGCGGTTAAAGCCCCAGGCTTTGGTGACCGTCGTAAAGCCATGCTGCAAGACGTAGCGATTTTAACTGGCGGTACTGTAATCGCTGAAGAAATCGGCCTAGAGCTTGAAAAAGCAACCCTAGAAGATTTAGGTACTGCTAAGCGTGTTGTGATCACTAAAGACAACACCACCATTATCGATGGTAACGGCGAACAAGCGCAAATCGAAGCGCGCGTAAGCCAAATCAAGCAACAAATCGAAGAATCAACTTCAGACTACGACAAAGAAAAACTGCAAGAGCGTATGGCTAAATTAGCTGGCGGTGTTGCGGTAATTAAAGTCGGTGCAGCGACCGAAGTTGAAATGAAAGAGAAAAAAGCTCGCGTAGAAGACGCACTGCACGCAACTCGTGCTGCGGTTGAAGAAGGTGTGGTGCCTGGCGGCGGTGTAGCTCTGGTACGTGTAGCTTCTAAGATTGCTGACGTTGAAGTAGCTAACGAAGACCAAAAACACGGTGTGGTTATCGCCCTACGTGCAATGGAAGCGCCACTGCGTCAAATCGCGACTAACGCAGGTGAAGAAGCCTCTGTTGTGGCTAACAACGTGAAAAACGGCAGCGGTAACTACGGTTACAACGCGGGCAACGACACCTACGGTGACATGTTAGAAATGGGTATCCTTGACCCAACTAAAGTGACCCGTAGCGCACTACAATTCGCAGCGTCTATCGCAGGTCTGATGATCACCACCGAAGCAATGGTAGCTGAACTGCCAAAAGCTGATGCGCCAGATATGGGCGGTATGGGTGGGATGGGCGGAATGGGCGGCATGATGTAGTGCGACGAGAGTCGAGCAGGTGTAGCTAGCCTGACTGGAACTACCTTTGGCATTCCACAAAAATTGTGGAAATAACGCCGGGGGGCATGTTGAATATCAACGAGCCCCCTTTTAATCCAGTAGAAATAGTTGTTTCACCCGTTATCCGGGTTGCCAAAACCCGGATAATAGACTATAAAGTCTATCTTCTAGGTATTGGCCAAGACCAATACCCAGTTATGATGTTGAGATAGATGCATTCGATACTCTGCCAAAGATTTGAGAAAAGCATCTATCCTATTTACTGTCCGAGGTCTTCATCTCGGCTTTATATAACAGGGCATATGGGAAATCCTGTGTCTCTCGCCAAAGCGATATTCACTCTGAAGAAGTCACAAATACGTGAATTTTTCAGGGATAACTATTGAGCAGCTATAGCACCTGCCGGTGTGAAGCTGTGTCTGATGATTGTTCGGCTTCCTTCAGTGAAGTAGCGAACCTGTTGTGCAACCAGCAGTAGCCTAGGGATAGTGCGCCACCAGTAATGGTGGGGTGTGAAGCTTCCTGACAATGTATTCCCCATTCATTGGGTTTGGTTTTACCGTGAGGTATACCAAAGATTTCGCCAGTAGCAGGCGGATGAGAGACTAGGCTGGATCATATGGTCAACTTATGTGAACTACTAACAAGCACCGTCAACCGCAAAAAGCGCAAGCTACTGACGCGCTTTAACCAAAATGGTGCAAGGCTGGTTATCTCTCTTACATCTGGAGATACGTTGCCACACAGCCTTCGGTGTATTGGTAGGACCTAAGTGATTCGTGTCATCGGCATGGAACTCGGCAACCCCATCCCTTCGCCCTACATAATTAATGTTATGAGGGCAGATGACCCGTAAGGGAAATTGTTGAAGGTGTGGGTGTAGGAGGTTGGAAAAAGCGAATGCCTTTCTGTAATGGAGAGGATAGGGGGTTAAATGTTCCTCTGTCGGAAACGAAGCCCACGTCCAACTGGTCTTTAATCGTGTGAAAGCTTGTAAAGCGCTCACGCATAGTAACTAAAGGGCAAAATTTTATATTTTGCCCGACCCCTGATGGGAGCAGAAGAACTCTCCCGTCAGGGGAGATCTATCTGCTTTTCGATCTGGGAGTTGTTGTTAACTATCAAGGAGAAAAGCAAGATGAGTACAGCATTAGTTGTACCTGCGTTCTCCCACCCAGCGAACAGCTGGCACACCATTGATTGGTATGCCGTTGAACGTCAGGTGCGAGAGCTACAAGTACGGATCGCGAAGGCGACTAAGCAACAACAATGGCGCAAGGTTAAGGCTTTGCAACGAATGTTGGTGCGCTCGTTTGCTGGCAAAGTTATGGCAGTCAAACGAGTAACTGAGAACCGAGGCAAAAGGACGCCCGGTGTCGATGGGGAGTTATGGAGTACACCTGAATCTAAGTGGCAGGCGGTATTTCGATTGAAACGGCAAGGCTACAAACCAAAACCGTTAAGGCGGATATACATTCCTAAAGCTAACGGTAAACGTCGGCCTTTAGGAATTCCAACCATGCTCGACAGGGCTATGCAGGCACTATACCTGCTAGCTTTGGAGCCTGTGTCGGAAACGACTGCTGATCGAAATAGCTATGGATTTCGCCCTATGCGTTCAACCCACGATGCGATTGAACAATGTTTTGTCAATCTGAGTCGTAAAAACTCCTCGGAGTGGGTGCTCGAAGGTGATATCAAGGGGTGCTTCGATAACATCAGCCATGACTGGTTACTTGCCAATATACCTTTGGACAAACAAGTGCTCAGTAGATGGTTGAAAGCAGGTTTTATGGAGTCCGGTAGGTTAAACCCAACCGATGCGGGAACGCCTCAAGGAGGAATTATTTCTCCTGTATTGGCCAATATGGCACTTGATGGATTGGAAGCGGTGCTTGAATCCCATTTTGGGAGGAAGAACACTAAAGCCAGTTACAAGACCAAGGTCAATTATGTGCGCTATGCGGATGACTTCATTATTACTGGCATCTCGGAAGAGCTGTTGGTCAACGAAGTCAAACCTGTCGTAGAAGCCTTTATGGCTGAGCGCGGGTTAATGCTGTCGCCAGAAAAAACGGTGATAACGCATATTGATGAAGGGTTTGATTTTCTGGGGCAAAACGTACGTAAATACAATGGCAAATTGCTGATAAAGCCGAGCCGTAAGAACTTGCGTAACGTGCTCCAGAAGGTTCGCGATATTGTTAAAAGTAATAAGACGGTAAAGGTGGTAACGCTGATAAGCCTGCTTAATCCTGTCCTTCGAGGATGGGCTAACTACCATAGTCACATTGTGGCGAAGGAGACTTTTAACTACGTGGATTATCGGGTTTGGAAACTACTCTGGCAGTGGTGCCGTAGACGACATCAAAATCGTCAAAAACGCTGGATTAAAGCTAAATACTTTAAAACAGCAGGTCCACGAAATTGGGTGTTTTCAGGTATGACAGTCGATGGCTTCACTAAACGGCTGGTATACACCAATGATACTGCGATAAAGCGACACACTAAGATCAAAGGAGAGGCGAATCCTTATGACTTAGCATTTGAGGAATACTTTGAGCAGCGCCTAGAGCGAGCTTGGCGTGACTCAATGCAAGGTCAAAGGAGGCTGCTAATTCTTTGGCTTAGACAACAGAAATGTTGTCCTATTTGCCGTCACAAGATCACCAAAGAAACAGGGTGGAATGTCCATCATATTGTGGAAAGGGTGAAAGGTGGCAGTGATGAAATGGATAACTTAGTGTTGTTGCACCCTAATTGTCATCGGCAATTGCATTCAGCCAATTGCCATGAAAAGAGTACTGACATATAGTTTCTGCTTAATACTTAAAAAGGATATATAGATGAGTACCATCAAGAGACACAAGGAAGATATGGAAGGAAAAGAAGCTATTGCATTACGGCTGGCTATTACTGAAGAGTTGTTGGAGTCGTGTGAACATCATGGTACGTATTATGATGCTTGTGCTACTGACCTTGAATCTGTCATAGAAAAGGTTCAAGACGGCTTTCAAAATAATAGCCACCTTAACTCTAGTTTCAGCTCGTTTGATGAGTTCAAAGAAGTTTTAGAAAGTATTTATCATGAACATTCTGGGTCTGATAAATGTGAACTTTGTTCAGAGCGTGGTCTTTAGTTTAACGTCGCTGGTCTTTACTTATAGGTATAGACTTATAAAGGCTTGAGCCGTATGCGGGGAAACTCGCACGTACGGTTCTTAGGGGGCGGCGGCCGTGGTAACACGCCGTTGCTACCCGACATTTTTGCTGGTTTAAATCGGTGATTACGGCGTTGCTGCTCGCTCACATACAAACAACGTATGCTACGCTCACAGCGCCTTGTACTAACACGATTTATCCCGCGCAAAAATAACTTAAACATCAGCGGTCTTTAGCTTAATCGCTTAAAACCCAAATTCTTGTAAGAGAAAAATGAAAACCCCGACTCGGGTAACTGAGTCGGGGTTTTGTTTTTGGACTGGTAATTGGGGGAAGCGGCGTTTTTCAAGCTAGGTGTACTTACCTACACTTTTTGGGTTTTTAGCACTGAAAATTGCTTTTAAAGTGTAACATTGTACACTTTTAGTGGGTTTGTCATTATCAACAATCAAAAAGTGTACGTATATACACTTTTTGATTGAATGAGACTGTTATTAAGGCTAAGGTGTAGGAAGTTACACTTTTGGAGACGATAATGGCATCACCGCTAAATCAACAATCCCTCGGCTTGTTAATTAAAGAACGCAGGAAAAGTGCTGCTCTTACTCAAGACGTGGCGGCCATGCTGTGCGGCGTAACCAAAAAAACGCTGATCCGAGTTGAAAAGGGTGAGGATGTTTATATCTCAACCGTATTCAAAATCCTTGATGGTCTGGGGATTGATATCGTTTCGGCTCAAACCAGCAATACCGAAACTAACGGCTGGTATTAACCTATGAGTACAGCTAAAACGCTTACGCTAGAGATGCACCTCGGTGATTTAATGATCGGGGAATTATCCTTTGATGCCACGACCGACACCTTTGCGGTGTATTACACCAAAGATTGGCAGCAAAGTGGATTTCCACTTTCACCGACTAGTGTGATCGCTAGCAAAACTTGCTAGACATTGCGGCCTAATGGCCGAGGTGAATCAAAGTCGTGGGGCTTCACCCCCTGATTTTTTAATAAAGAGTCGACCAAGGAGGACTGCTCGTCCTATCCTCCTTGCCTATTGTTTTCACATCAGCCAAGACGCCCCCAACGGAGTTGAAAACCCCTTGGGCATTTGGGTTCTTATGCTATCGCGTCAGACGCTCGTCCCTGATTCGACTGACGCTATCTCGGCATCTGATAGGCAGGATGCCTGAATGTCGTGAAGTGCATGGAGCACGTGAACGACCATGCCTCGCTCACGCAACGAACGCAAATGCCCTGCGGCAACTCCGAGGGGAGTGTGAACTTCTGTAGCCTTGGTGCCGGCTGTTAAACCCAAAAGAGTTATGGATGTCCCATCTTTGCTTTTTTTGGTGAGTTTAAAGTTACTTAAGGTGCGAATTTAAAACGGCTCTGATACCTTTCATTTATTGTTTATAATAGATGCTGGACACTGAAGAATCCCCTGATGATTTACAAATAAATCATCAAATTAGGGTGGAAGCGCATCTTGTTGCATGATCAAATGGTTTCGCCAAAAACTACACTTGGACAACAAGATGCGCGAAGCCAATATCCTACAACATTCTTTACACCAATACTGCCCAGAACTTCACCTAAAACGATTAAACAGCTTGATGCTGGCCTCTAAGGCACTGATTGA
>NZ_LGYY01000054.1:0-28685 GCF_001308045.1 Shewanella sp. Sh95 | reverse complement strand
CGGTCAACTGCTGATAATTCATGGTAGTACTGCTTGTTTCTTTGGCGAGAAGAGCGTACCACTTTTAGCAGTTGGCTTCCTCTTCTACACCTTTCCATGAATGTCGCACTTATTATCTGAAATCGGGCATATACATTACTGGCATTAGCATGTTTGACTATATTATTAAAAGATTCTTGTACAATCCGAAAGATAGCAATTTTATTTTCGTAAGATAAAACATTTATGTCACCTTTAATGTTTAAGTGATAATTAACCTTTGCCTGATTTAATAATTGAGTTAATGTTTTGCTTTTTAAAGCTAGTTCAATTCCTAAATCATCAACTTCTCTCGGGTGAAGTAATACTATTAAATTACGAGTTACATCGTAAACTTTACTAGTGAGTTTCTTTATGTTTTCAGCTGAATGTTGTATTTTATTATCTTTAGTCACATGCTGTAATATTGTTGCTTCTGTTCTAATAGCTGTCAATGTTTGTCCTATATCATCATGAAGTTCTGTTGAAATTCTTTTTCGTTCTTCTTCTTGAATATTTACGATTCTTGCAGCTAATTTTTGATTTTTTATAGCCTGATTTTTGTAATTCTCATAAAGCTTGTTAAGGGATGCGTTGTTTTTTTCTAGTTGTTTTCTTAAATTTCTCTGTTCAGTTACGGATGCTCCTAAAATGATGGCTGTTAATGCAATAGTTATTAAGTATGCTTGGTTCTCGATTACCGAAATTTTTTCAGAAGACAATAAAGATGAGTATACAATAAGAATGCACATCATTAGCACACTTAATACTGCACCTTTCCATCCCCACTTATAGGTGCATGTTATAACTATAGAAACGGAAATGATTTTAATATAGTACAAAGGAATGTGAATTAAATGTACTATAGTAAAATAGCATAATGTCATAAATATTAAAATTTTTATTATGATGGGGAGTCTTAATTCACTAACTAGTATGTTTTCTTTGTGAATGGTTTCTGCAATTAAAATTGTGAGTGGTAATATTAAAATAACTCCAATTATATCGCCAAATGAGAACACCATGATGTTAAATAAATGATTTTGGGTGAATAGATCACTCTGTGTTATTGTTGCTATTTCACCATGATATATCATGCTTGTCGTAAGAATTGTCGATGTTAATATAGCGGATGATATACTGCTTAATAATAAGGTTGTGGTTTGTTTTACTGTTTTTAATGATGGTGTGCTATAGAATTTTAGATAGATACTGGCAAAGAATAAATAAACTAATGAAGGCACTGTTGTTGCTATTAAATCACTTATAATTGCAATATCGCCGCGTTCAGCTGTTATCAGCCTAATTGCCGTCCATTCACCAATAATAATTGCTGGCCAATATTTTTTTGGAAGGAATAAAAATGCTGTAAAACGATATCCCGCTGGCAAAAACCAGCTTGCAGCATTCCCTATAGTTGCAAAACTTACAGGCAAAAACCAAGAATAGTACCAGAGAAAAGAATAGCTTATTGATATTGTTAAGAACATACATAGATATCGACTGTGTCTGCTATTCATTTTAGTTACTGTTGTCCTTTGCTGTATAGAGCTTATTTGCGTCATTATAACGTACTTGATTACTGCTTTGATGCATAGTAGTTGTTGCTTTGATAGCTCCATAATCACATACTTTTTACCTTTCTAGCATATGACAATGACTAATGGCATAGCATATTTGAGTCTATATTGTATTAAAGAGGACTTATATTTACATTAAAACTATCACATCAGAGCGCAATTTAGATTGTTTTGTGCGCGTTTTTGCGCTTTAATTTGGTTTTCGTAAATGGAGTTTTAATAAAATGATTAATATAGCATTAGTAGATGATCACTCTATAGTTAGGGAAGGCTTTAAGCGGTTATTAGAATTAACTGGTAATTATACTGTATCTGTAGAAGCATCAAATTTTCATCAAGCTAAGTCAGCTATTATGTCAAATGAAGTTGATGTTGCAGTTATTGATATATCTCTACCTGATAAGAATGGTTTGAATCTTATTCCTATTTTAAGGGAAAATTTACCAAGAATTAAGGTGGTAGTTGTAAGTATGTATGATAATGAACCATATGTTAGTGAAGCGATTAACATAGGTGCAGATGCTTATCTTTCAAAGCAAAATGCATCGGATGAGATATTTGAAGCAATAAGTGCTGTATTGAAAGGTGGTAGTTATTTAGGTTCAGATATCATAAAAAATATTCGATTTAACTTAAATGATAATGATTCTACTAAAGTGAAGTTTTTAACTGCAAGAGAAAAGGAAATTTTTAATCTTTTGGCTGTTGGATATTCAGTTAATTCAATATCAAGGAGGCTAAATATATCATCGAAAACTGTACATGTGCATAAAGCTAATATCTACGATAAATTACAAGTTGTCGAATCGTACGAATTGCTTAAAATTGCATTTAAAAGTCATTCAATAACGCTGGATGATATAATTAATAATCATTAATTTTTTAATTATGCTTAGTTCTAAATAATATCTTATGGATTTAGTTATATTTTTATAGAACATTAAAAATAAAGAAACTTACCATAATGCTCTTTATGTTCTATAAAAATACACTGTGAAAAAGTGTACACTTTTTCATTTTTGCCATTATCTATGTAATCTCTGGTCGTCCATTGAGTATAACGGCAATAAACTGTGCTTAAACTCAATTGAGGGATAAAAAATGGCTAAGACGTTATTGAGCACACTAAACATCACAACTCGTCCAATTCAGAATGCTACAGACCCAGTCATTCTTCGCCAAAACAAGCTAATAATGCGCCTAGAAGAGCAGCGTGAAATCGCTCGAGGCTTGTTGGAAAATGAGATTGTCCACATCTATAAAGAAAAGTTCGTCTGCGACGGGCATGGCAATAAAAGTAAAGTGACTGTTCCCAAAAAAGTTAAACCTTGGTTTTACAGTGTAAAAGGCTTGTATTTTCTTGAACTGCGTTATGGTAGTAAAGCGCTTGAACTATTAAATGGTAAGTACGCTATTTCTGTTGGGGCTAAGGCACAATTACTTGCAGTAATAGATACAGTGATTGATGCAGTTAAGGCTGGCGAGCTAGATTTGCAGCTAGAGAACATTAAGCGACCAGTGAATAATGCTGTACGAACTAAGAATACTAAGATTGAGCAGGGCGCAACGTAAGAGCTAAATGACGTTTTTTGTCAGAAGTATTAACTGTTCGGGCAACCCAAAGACACGAAACCGATGCGATTCCCGGTAGCACTTTCGGCATTAGCTAAGTCAGCACTCGCTGCTTCTAATGTCTTGGCTGGGGTCTCAAGCGTGGTTGTTTGCTTAGGATTAAAAGTTTCAACTGTCATGGTGTCTCGCTGATGCTGATAAAAGAGCGCCGTAAAAAGAGCGCGGATTATACCTGAAGTGATTAAAAGGTACAGTGTCTTTGGGTGAAAAGTGTACAGCCAAGAGTGCGTTTCTACCAGTTGCGGCGCGGCAGAGTCCGTAGCTTAGTTATCCCGCCGCATTTCATCTTGGATGAATGACTTTAAGGTTTGAATGGCGCAGTTCGCTGCCGCTCGGCGCCGATTTAAAAAATTTTCAAAAAAATTAACCCTTTTTATTTTTGCCTGCGTTTATAGGGGTAGTTTGCATGATGCGTGGCTATCGCAACGGACGATAAATCGGGCTGTTACATATTGGTGCTGTTACATATTGGTACAGCAAGTCGCACTTTTAACCGATAGCCGCCGCGTCAGAACCACGGCAGTCTCGCCTTAAATGATTTAGTTGGAGTTAACAATGAAGCATTCTCTTTTAGCTGTATTAGTGGCTGGTGGTCTTTTTTCAGGTGTGTTTACCCCGAAGGCGATGGCCGCTGACGTAGATTTTCCCCATATCGAAACCATGGGGGTGAGCCAAATTCAGGTTGAGCCGGATATGGCCGAGCTTAATGTCGAAGTAGCCGTTACCGAGAAAGAGGCTAAGGCCGCCAAGGATAATTCGGATGCCGCAGTGGCGAAATTTATCGCCCGTTTAACCGCCGCGGGCATTACCAAGGAGCAAATCCAAAGCGCTAACTTAAATCTGCAGCCGCAATATGTGTATGCCCAGGATAAGGCGCCAGAGCTGAGTGGTTATACCGCGAGTCGCCAAATCACAGTCACCATTAGTGATTTAGCCCGCTTAAATACGATTTTGGACTCCGCCTTAGAGGAGGGGATTAATAGGGTTAACAATATCGCCCTTAAGTCGAGCAAAGAGGCCGAGTATGTGGCCAAGGCGCGCCAAGCGGCGATTGTCGATGCTAAACAAAAAGCCGAAAGCTTAGCCAAGGGATTTGGGGAGAACCTAGGTAAGGTGTGGCAAATTCGTTATTACGATCAACGCCCTGTACAGCCCGTGATGTTACGTATGAATGCTAAGGCCGATGCCATGGGCGCTGCCGAAAGCTATCAATATGGCCAAGTGACTATCGAAGACAGAGTCGAAGTGGTTTATAAACTCAAATAAGTCATAACGAGATGCAATGGATGAGGACGCTTTGGCTCATCCATTGTTGTTAGGGGGGGGAATCGGCTAAATTCTGAGTCAACACTATACAATATTGCATGTTTTAACAGAGTAAAGGGGCTTTGTTTCCTAATAGTGAAATCCAATGTTTTTCGGGTTTAAATCAAAATAATATTCTGATTACAGATAAACGACTGACGATGAAACAAGGGTTTTAAGCACCATACTGGCGCTCAGGAAGCACTCTGTAGTTATTTGTGCTTTTAGGAAACAAAGCCGAGTAAAGGCACTAAATACTGGCAAAAATAGCTATTTATCCCCACACTAAGAGAGGATAAGGTTATGGAGGCCTATGATGGATTTTCCCCCTAGAATCAAGCAACAAACCTGCATGGACTGCTTAAGTGGTAAATCACTCGGATTTGAAATTCGTATGGCATTTCAGCCAATCATCGATTGGTCAAATCAGCAAATTTATGGTTATGAAGCCCTAGTGCGCGGCCCAAATGGCGAAGGCGCCGCTTGGGTGTTTGAGCGCATAAACGAAGGCAATAAGTACTATTTTGATCAAGCTTGCCGAGTAAAAGCTATTGAAACCGATGCCAAGCTTGGCCTTGATAAAGTGTTAAGTATCAATTTTTTACCAAATGCAGTTTATAACCCCGAAACCTGTATCCGCGCCTCGATTGAAGCGGCCGACCTCTTTGGTTTTAATATCCATAACATCATGTTTGAAGTTACTGAGGGTGAACAGATTGTCGATAGAGCCAAATTAAGTCGTATTTTTGAAAGTTACGCCAAACGGGGTTTTATCACTGCCATCGACGACTTTGGCAGTGGCTTTGCTGATTTGAGTTGGTTGGAGTTTTTACGCCCTCAGGTATTAAAACACGATATGGAGTTGATCAGAAATATCCATTTAGACAAGCAAAAACAGTTTGTTATCGATGAAGTACTCGGTATTTGTAGCACGCTTAACACTCAGGTGTTGGCCGAAGGGGTCGAGTGTAAAGCGGAATTAGACTACCTAAGCGAGCGTGGTATAGCCTATTTTCAAGGCTATTATTTCGCCAAACCCCAACTCGAGCATTTAACCAGCTTTGAGACATTGGATTGTTATTCTGCACTGTAGCATTGATTTATTGGATTAAATTGATGCAAGTGTCTTGCGCTTACGCTGAGGCGTTACATTGCGTGTATCGGTTCTTAGCCAACTGATATATCATGCGCCACCCTTAATTGCCTATGGCTCCTGTTTGCCGCTATGTCTTCTAACGCGCTTTATACCGATCTATCCGGTTATTACGATTTAATGTGCTCCGATATTAACTATCAACAACAGAGCGCGAGCATCCATCGATTGCATCAGTTCTTAGGCAATAATGGTAAGCAACACCTCGATTTAGCCTGTGGCACAGGCCCGCATGTAAGGCATTTTATCGATCTAGGTTATCAGTGTAGTGGCCTTGATATTAATCAGCCGATGCTCGATATGGCTATGCGTCGCTGCCCTGAAGCGCAGTTTAATCTACAGGATATGACCGCCTTTTATCTTGAGCAGCCAGTGGATTTAATTACCTGTTTTTTATATTCCATCCATTACAGTGCGGGTATCGAGCGGCTAAAGAGTTGTATTGCCAGCGTGCACCGCGCCCTGAATGACGGCGGAATATTTTGTTTTAACTCGGTTGATAAGCACCACATCGATAACCGCTTATCGATTAAGCATTTTGCCGAGTTTGAAGGGCACCATTTTGCCTTTGAATCTGGCTGGCATTACAGTGGTCAAGGCGAAAACCAGTCGTTAAATCTAAGCATTGCAAAGCGTCAGCAGCCGTTTACTCAACAGGTTGATGTAGACGACGATACCGATACTTCTCTGCTGCAGACAGAATTATGGCAAGATCAACACACTATGGTTGCGACCAGTTTTGCAGAGCTGCAAGCGTTACTCGCGCCATATTTTGAAGTGCATATCTTTGAACACGATTATGAAAAAATCGTCCCATGGGATTTAAGTTCAGGTAATGCGCTGTTTGTCTGTGTGAAGATTTAACCTTGGGTTGAAGGTAGCAACTGGGCGGTTAGCTTTGGCTGCTCTGATTTACAGCCATATTCCATCTTTGCCTGTCACAATTTTCCTGTGAATAACTGTAGAGTCATAGCGGCCTTACGGCCGAGGCCCTCATGCTGTTTAGCACAATGCTATATTAATTGCGGCCTTACGGCCGAAGTGAATCAAAGTCGTGGGGCTTCACCCCACACCCGACCAAGGAGGACTGCTCGTCCTATCCTCCTTGGATTCTCCAAGACGCCCCTAGCGAAGTTACATGCATTGATTAGTGGCTTCGTGCTTATTCGAAAATCGCTAACGCTTCCGATGGGGCGTCCCTTCCCCCCGAAAGCTACGCAGACGTCCTGTCTGCGTCACGCGATTTTCTTCAACGCCCTTCAGCAACTTCGCAGGGGAGGGGAACTTCTGTGGCCTCGGTATCGGCTGTTAAACACCAAAGATTTGCGCCTGTCCCATCTTTTCGTAAAGGGTCTTCAACGCCCTTGAGCTGCTTTGCAGGAAAATGAACTTCTGTAGCATCGGTGTTGGCTGTTAATCCAATACCATAAGAGTTATATCTGTTCCATTTTCATTAGACAAGCTTACTTCTCTGATGTATGTTTAGATTTATTTTTTATATTGAAAAACAATTCGTTGCCCCAACACACTTCTAAAGTATGATATTAAACACTAAGGCGTAGAAAGATGGATCAACAGACGTTTTTAGAGCTACAAAGTCATTTCTATGATGTACAAACCACTTTGATTGCATCACAGCATACATTTCCAGAAAGACTAGCTCTTTCGACTTTGCTACATAGAGATGTATTGCCTGATTTTGCAGCTTTTTACCGTGCGGGCTTTTTTTTCACAAATCCAGAGTCATATCTGCCCATACACATGACTTCTGGTGTTGGTTTACCTCTGCGAATTGTAGCCTACTATGGTCGCCAACCTATTGGATACTTATCAGGTGTTTTCGATGGTGATAAGTTTTTGATACATCATGCTGAAATGAGTGAAAAAGCTCATATGAGTTTGGCTGAGGCGTGGCCAATAATTTTCCTTGAGACTCTTAATAACTTTGCGTTATTTCTTGAGTCATATGAAGAAGGCCTCGGTCCAATAAAGCTAATCGCATTCATGAATCCAGGTGATCGTGACTCACCTATTTTAAGGGCTGCAGGTTTTACGTATACTGAGGACATATATAAAGGAATACCTGCATTTTATATTGAAAGAGTTGTGTCTTAGTGGAAAATTTAGACATCAATAGCAAAAAGTAATTGTTTTTTACTGTTTATTTATATAGCATCTTGCATCCAATAGTTATACTTGTATAGAGTAAAACAGTTAGCACCTACTTATAAGGTGTATGTGCAATGTAATGGATTTTTGCACGATGCTAGCCACAACGAGGGCATACATATGATTAATAGAGATAAACTAACATCAGCAATTAGTGAAGTGCTTCGTCGTAATGCAGACAATACTGCTAAATCTGTAATTTTCAGTCAGAAGATCGAAGCTCTAAAAGTGGCGTTAAAGGTTGATCCTTTCGCCCTTAATTGTTATGGCTTATGCGAACAATGGCCATCTGACCATAGACATGTATCTAACTGTTAGTAGTATTTCGTACTACAAAAAAACCAGCCATTAGGCTGGTTTTTTTGTATCAGCGACAGATTTTGTTCTCGTGCGTAGTTTTATGTAGGGACTTTTGGGAATTCAAGGAGCTATCAATTGTTAAATTTGCAGAGTTTATGCTTATAAAAAGGCATACAGTTAACGAGCCACCCATTGTTAAATTTGCAAGGTGTTTGCTTGTAAAAAGACATACAGATTACTGAAGAGTTGGTTGAATTAAGCATTGGCATGTAAGTGACCGTTGACGGCATGGATGCCGTCGTCGAGCCCTCATGGACGAGTTAACGGCGTGTCACTGGAATGACAGTGCTTAATTATCAGCGTTGTATTGGTTAAGTATTTAAATGACTCAAACAAAAAAGGCGCCTAAGCGCCTTTTTCAATTTAGGTTGAGGGTAACACCCTAACCACAGCAGAGCTGATTAAACAATCAGATCATACTCTTCCCGTAGGATCTTAATAATATCTGCCTTTGGATTCGCTGGCAGAGGAATTGCCGCGCCAGTCACCTTCTCGGCGATGCCGGTGTAAGTGCGTGACACATCCATCATCGCCTCTAATGGCAGGGCATTATCACGGGCGAGGGCTTCGCGCTCTGGCATTCTATTCTTGTTGAGCAGAATATCCGGATCAGGGAAGTGGTTCAGCAGGAACTGACGGAAGCCTTCCTTAGAGTTTTCAAGGATTTTACCATCGCGGTAGGCGGCGCCGTCCCAAATACGGGATGAGTCTGGAGTGCCGACTTCATCCATATAAATCAGTTTTGAGTTACCGTTTTTATCGGTCACATAGCCAAACTCGAACTTGGTGTCCACAAACACTTGGTCAAGGTCGGCCAGTGCTTTAGCGATCACCTTAAAGCCATCTTTTAATAGCTTCTCGTACAGGTCGATATCTTCTACCTTTTCAAAACCAAAGGCTTGATAGTTGGCTTCGATATCGCTGCGGCTGATGTTCACATCGTCCTGCGCGGGCACACCTGGGATACCAGTTAAAATACCTTTGGTCGAAGGGGTGATCAGCAAATCCGGCAGCTTTTGATCTTTCTCTAAGCCTTCTGGCAGTGTGATACCGCAGAATACGCGCTCGCCCTTAGAGTAGGCGCGCCACATTGAGCCAGTGATGTATTGGCGGCAAATGGCTTCGACTTTAATCGGGCGGGCTTTTTGGACTATCCAAACGAAGGGATGCGGAATATCTAAAATATGGCTGTCGGCTAAACCGTTTTCGGCAAATAGCTTAAACCAATGATTAGAAATGGCATTTAATGCCGCGCCTTTACCAGGAATGCCTTTTAATCCGCCTTCACCGTGGAAGATGCAGTCGAAGGCTGAAATACGGTCGCTAATCACCATAATGGCAAGTGGCGTATCTTCGGGCACATTGTAGCCCTTGGTTTTAATTAAACGGCGGCTGTCGGCGTCGGTTAGCCAGTAAACGCTACGTACCTTGCCGCTATGGACTGGGCTGTCGGTGCGGATGGGTAAATCGTTGTTTACGGCTAATACGGAATCAGCAAGACTCATGACGAGTATTCCTTTGGATAGAGAGTGTAGGGACGAGTTTTTTATTCGTTGCGGTGTGCTTAAGCCGTAAATGCTTTGCCACCTTTTTATTATTGACCAATAGCTTATTGCTAAGTGCGCACAAGAGATTGGTGAGGTTAAAACGTAAAGCGAATAGGATATTTTCGGGCGATAGGCAGAAGAGAGAAGGTCGGGATAAGGGGGAAAAATAGCACGCAGAGCAAGGTTGGCGCCAGAAGGAGTCTGGTCTGTTCAAGCGGGGGAACCCCGTGCCATTTTGCTCGAAAAGGCTAACCATTAATCCGAGAGAACCTTGTTAGACAGCCGCGAAAAGTGGCGCCATTTTACCTTTATTCGCAAAATTTTCCACGGCTATTTATGCACATCTGTGCGGCGTGTCGGTGTAAATTGGGGAGGGGATCAATGTGGCAGCTGAAAATACTTCCCATGAAGCCCGAGCAGAGGAATCGCGAAGTTTGAGTTTATAGTGTGACTCGCTAAGCCTTAGAATGACATTAATCCCAATATAGGCATGCAGTTAGCGCTGTAAATCGGGGTAATATTGATGGCCTGAATAAAGCGAGTGCCTGAGCCCCCATACCGCGTGGCTTTTTGTGTTAACACCTATTTTTTGTGAATTGAAAAACACAGTTTGCCCATCAGACCCTAACATAAGGCATGAATGAAACATATCGAGGTAAGTAGATGACAGAACCCAAAACGCCGATGATGGCGCGCGCCGCCTCCGAAGGGCGGTATTTTTTCTCGAAGCAATTTATCGCCTTAGCCGAATGCCAAACCCAGTGGCAGGATCTGGAGTTTGAAGAGTGCGAGTTCCACGATTGCCAGTTTAGCGACAGCACATTCCGTAACTGCAAGTTTATCGATTGCCGTTTTGTGGGCTGTAATTTGAGCCTGCTCAAGGTGCCCTTAAGCCAATTTAACGGTGTGAGTTTTGAAGAATGTAAACTGGTGGGCATAGATTGGACTCGCGCTGCTTGGCCGAGATTATCCTTTGCGGCGCCTTTTAGCTTTAGAACCTGCATCTTAAACGACTGCTCTTTTATGGGGCTTACGCTCGATGAAATGGTGCTCGAGGGCTGTAAGGCGCAGGATGTGGATTTCCGTGAAGGTAAGTTTAATCGCGCCAACTTTAGTTACAGCGATTTTCGCCACAGCTTATTTGGCCGCACCGAGTTGATGGAGGCAGATTTCTCCGAGGCGACCGATTACGATATCGATATTTTTAATAATAAAATTAAAGGTGCTAAGTTTAGCCGCGACGAAGCGATTCGGCTGTTAAATGGCTTAGATATTACCTTGGTGGATTGACCTTATACCAACCTCATATCAGCACCTGTTCGCGCTAATAGGTGCTGGCATTTTATCCTTTTAAATGAACGGGTTTATTGTGACAGCGATATCGCGGTATCACTTTTTAACTTATTGTTTTTAAAATTGCTTTTAGGTTTTTTGATAACTTTTTATTGTGGTGCGTATTGTTAAAATACCTCAAGCGTACGCATCGATATGGCCAATCAACACTATTGATCTTATTCACGAATTTTTAGAACAATTTTAACTTTTTGTTGCCACAGATCACACTCAACTTGCCTATGTGGTTTACCACAATATCCGCCTACTCCTTAAGGGATAACAATCACCCCGGAACAGCAAAATGTCAGCGTTTCTTAAGGCATTGGCATTAATAACTAAAAACCTGTGAGCAAATTTAGTGTTTCACCGCAGTGGTGACCCAAAGCCTAAGTTTGCGTGTGCCAATTGGCGCATAAGGGTGGATGAGTGTGATGGAGGTAACCATGATTGAGCTTAATAGGCGAACCTTTTTAAAGGGCGCAGGGGCCAGCGGTGCAACATGTGCATTAGCTAGCTTATTGCCGGGCAGTTTAGCGGCATTAGAGAGCAAGCAGCTTAAGGGCATGGGCAAAGAAATTGCCAGTATCTGTGAGATGTGCTCGACCCGCTGCCCGATTTCAGCGCGGGTGATTGAAGGTAAAAACGTCTTTATCAGCGGCAATAAGGCGGCTAAATCCTTTGGCGGTAAAGTCTGTGCCCGCGGTGGTGCTGGCCATAGTTTACTTTACGATCCACAGCGGATTGTGAAACCACTCAAACGGGTTGGCGAGCGCGGCGAGGGTAAGTGGGCTGAAATCAGTTGGGATGAAGCCTATCAACTAATTGCCGATAATCTCAATAAAATCAAGCAAGCTCACGGCCCAGAGGCGGTAGCGTTTTCCTCAAAATCTGGCTCGCAAGAAAAACACTTATTCCATCTCGCCACTGCGTTTGGCAGCCCAAATACTTTTACTCATGCGTCTACTTGCCCAGGTGGTTATGAAATTGCCGCTAAGGCCATGTTTGGCACTAAGGTGAAACGCGATTTAAGTAACTCAAAATACATCATTAACTTCGGCCATAACCTGTACGAAGGCATCAACATGTCCGAAACCCGTGGCATGATGGCGGCGCAAATGGATAAAGGCGCCAAGCTGGTGGTGTTTGAACCAAGATTCTCTATCGTCGCCGATAAAGCCGATGAATGGTACGCGATTCGTCCCGGTACCGACGTGGCCGTCGCTTTAGCCTTATGTCATGTATTGATTGAAGAAAACCTTTACGACAAGGCCTTTGTTGAGCGTTATGTTGAAGGCTTTGACGCTTTTGCCGCCGAAGTAAAAGCCTATACCCCAGAGTGGGCCGAAACCATCTCCGATGTGCCCGCCAAAGATATTCGCCGTATTGCCCGCGAATATGCCGCTAAAGCACCCCATGCTGTGGTGGATTTTGGTCACCGAGCCACCTTTACCACCGAAGAGTTTGAAATGCGCCGTGCCTTGTACGCTGCCAACATCTTGATTGGTAATATCGAGCGTAAGGGCGGTATCTACCTTGGTCAAAAGCCTGGTGATTATAACAAGCTCGCGGGTGAAGATGTGGCTCCTGTGCTGGGTAAGCCCGGCGTAAAAGATATGCCAAAGCCTGCGGCAAAACGTATCGACCAAGTGGAAGAACAGTACGCCATGATGTGGTCTGCGGGCGGGATTTATCAAACCGTCCTCGATGCGACCTTAAGCGCGGTGCCTTATCAGTTACATGGCTGGGTGATGTCCCGTACTAACCCAATGCAAACCATGACCGACAGAGCGCGTGTGGTCGAAGCCTTGAAAAAGCTCGACTTTGTTGCAGTGTGCGATGTGTATATCAGTGAAACCGCGGCCTATGCCGACGTGATTCTACCTGAGTCTACCTACCTTGAGCGCGATGAGGAAATCGCTGACAAGTCCGGTAAAAACCCTGCCTACTATGTGCGCCAACGGGTAGTCGAAACCTTAGGTGATACTCGTCCTTCATGGCAAATCTTTAAAGATATCGGCCATAAGCTAGGGTTGAGTGAATTCTATCCATGGGAAAACATGGAGACCCTGCAACTATTGCAGGTAAACCGCGACACAGAGCTGCTGCGCCGGATCAAAGACGAAGGTTTTGTCAGCTTCGGTAAGCCGATTATGTTGCGTGAACCTAAAATGGTCGCCGAATTTACCAAGGCCTATGCCAATGCCAAACCTGCGGATGAAGACGGCACCTACGGCAGTTTACTCAGCTTTAAAACCCCAAGCGGCAAGATTGAATTGACCTCCGCCAAGGTTGAAGCCATGGCGCCAGGACGCGGCGTCATTAAATTCCGCGAAGTGCAGCTTAAAAAGCCAAATGAACTCTACTTTATCCAAGGTAAGGTGGCGGTGCATACCAATGGCGCGACCCACAATGTGCCCATGCTGGCAAATTTGATGTCGGATAACGCTGTATGGGTTCACCCAGATACCGCGAGCAAATTAGGTATCAGCAATGGCGACCCTATTCGCTTAACCAGCAGTGTAGGTACAGAGGAAGGTCATGCGTTAGTCACCCCGGGCATTCGCCCCGATACCGTGTTTGCTTATATGGGCTTTGGTTCTAAAAACAAAGAGTTGGTTAGAGCGACAGGCAAAGGTATCCACTGCGGAAACTTATTGCCCCACGTTACCGCGCCTGTGTGTGGCATGACGGTACACACCACTGGCGTCACGCTGGCAAAACGCTAATTGGAGGCTCAAATGACGAAAAGATATGTGATGGTGCACGATGAGAACAAGTGCATCGGCTGCCAAGCCTGTAACGTGGCTTGCCGCAGTGAAAACGGCGTACCAGAAGGGGTGACCCGTTTGCAGGTGAGAGTCGAAGGGCCGTATGGCGAAATGCCCAATCTGCACTTTAAGTACCACAGGGTGTCTTGCCAGCAGTGTGAAGATGCGCCTTGTGTGAAGGTGTGTCCAACGGGTGCGGCCTATGTGGGCGAAGATGGCATTGTCTCCATCCACGGCGACAAGTGTGTGGGTTGTATGTACTGCGTGGCGGCGTGTCCCTACAAAGTGCGTTTTATGAATCCCGAAACCAAAGTGGCTGACAAGTGTAATTTCTGTAAGGACACGCGTTTGGCCCGGGGTGAAGAGCCTGCCTGTGTGACTGTGTGCCCGACCGATGCCTTGGTGTTTGGCGATGCTAACGATCCACAAAGTGAAGTGGCCACACTGCTCAACACTAAGATCACTTACCAAGATAAGACCCATTTAGGCACTAAACCTAGGGTATATCGCGTTCCTACCAAAAGAGGGGGGATTTGATTATGAACAATACTTGGGGCGATATGGCGCAATATGATCCCGTCACTTGGCACTGGGTCATCGCCGTGTATTTGTTTATGGCGGGTTTATCCGCCGGAAGTTTGCTGATTGGAATTGGTTTGCGTTGGTTCAATCAAGAACAAACACAAGTTGAGAGCAATATCCTCAAGGCCGCAGCAATTATTGGCCCTGTGGCAATCAGCTTAGGCTTGGCTTGTTTAGTGTTTGATTTAACTAAGCCTTTCCACTTCTGGTTGATCTTAATTAACTACAACTTCCAGTCCGTTATGGCGATTGGGGTATTAGCGCTGCTGGCTTACTCACCCTTGGCATTTGCCTACGCGATTTTAGTATTGCGTGACGATTTGCCAAAGTGGGGCTTAGGTTTCCTCGCGCCTATCGCTAAGCTGCTGATGCCCTTTAGAAAGCTGATTGAAGTGCTGTTGTTTGTCCTCGCCATTGGTGTGGGCGCTTACACTGGCTTCTTAATCTCGGCGATGAATGCCTATCCGATGCTAAACACTGCGGTATTGCCTGCACTGTTCTTGGTATCTGGTTTATCAGCGGGCGCTGCGGCCAATGCGGTGCTGGCGCTGGTGATGTTCAAAACCGATAGTCACGACAAGACCTTAGCCAAAATGCATGGCTTAGAGCTGCCAGTGATGGCAATCGAAATCATGTTCCTGTTTATGTTGTTCTGTGCCTTGTACTTTAAGGGCGGAGCGGCGGCTGCGGCGCTGGCATCACTCACCTCTGGCGTGTGGGCAAGCGTATTCTGGATTGGCGTGGTCGGGATTGGCTTTGGTGTGCCATTGCTGTTTATGCTGCTTCCCGCAGCGACTCGCCACACTAAGGGCGCAATGATTATGGTGGCCTGTGCCAGCTTAACTGGCGTGCTCGCGCTGAGACACTTTATTGTGTATGCAGGCCAAAGCTACTTAAGCTAACGTATTGATGCTAGCGCAATAAGCATCACTTAAATGCGATTAAGTGATGCTCGAATGGATGACAACTCGTATCCACAGCAACAAAAAGCACCGTTAAACGGTGCTTTTTTTATGGCTGCGATTGGTTGCAATTGGCAGGAGATTATTGCGGTAATAACTCAATCACTGATTTGACCGTGAGCACTAAGGCGCTGATAGCGCAGAGGGCTAAGGTCGCCATCTTGGTCTTATGTTTATCCACATTTCCTACCAGTTTGCCTGCCACGAGATAGCCTAACAATACCGAGGGCAATAGCATTAGCGACAGCCAAAAGTGCTTGATTTCGAGTAGGCCCGTCACCCCAAGAATCGCCAAGGCAATGGTCGAACTAAAGATAAAGAAGGCCGATAACGCCGCGCGAAACTGCGAAGCATCCTTACCCGCCAATAAAATCGCCATCGGAGGGCCACCAATGGCGGCGATATTGCCAAAGATCCCCGAGACGACTCCCGCGCCAAATAGCGTCGCTTTGTTCACCGGTAGGCTGAATTTATACAGGCTCAGCACCACGGCGACCGCCACAATGGCCGCAATCGCCAAACCAAGAATCGGCTGCGGCGCAAACAGTAATAGGCTAGCACCGATAAAGCCACCGGGTACTCGACCGATGAGCGCGTATTGCAAGCCATTGAATTCTAAATGGCCGCGTTCACGCAATAGGGTGAGTAGCGCGATGGAAAATCCCATCACAATCACGGGAGCGGGCACTAATTGGGGATCGACGATATACAGCAACGGACTGGCGACCACTGCTAAGCCAAACCCAATCAGACTCTGGGTGAGGGCACCTAAAAACACAATCACAGACGCAATAGCGAGCGTTTGTGGATCGATCAAGGAGAACATAGGATTCCATCAAAACAAAATAGGGATCGTTACTTTAACCCACCACGCCGGATGAGCATTAACGATCCCTCATAATTAGTTACGGCAGGATTATGGGCGCTTAAGCGTTATTCCATGTCTTCCCACTCGATCCCCATTTCGTCCATCAACCGCTTCGCTTCAGCGGGGATGCTGTCTGGGCACTCTTTCGACAGATCGGCATCATCAGGCAGAGGCTGGCCGGTGTAGGCATGCAAAAATGCTTCGCACAACAGTTCGCTATTGGTCGCGTGGCGCAGGTTGTTGACCTGACGACGCGTGCGTTCATCCGTGAGGACTTTTAGCACTTTGAGCGGAATAGACACAGTAATTTTCTTTACTTGTTCATTCTTCTTGCCATGTTCAGCATAGGGGCTGATGTATTCCCCATTCCATTCAGTCATTGACTCACCTGTTATAACGCTAAATTCGGGGCAGATTTTAAACCCTTACAGATTACAGTCAAATTATTGCTACTATTTCTTAGCGATTGCAAACAGATTTCTTTATGTTTAGACGTCTAAACGTCTTAACGCCTATTGACGATACCACTGGGCTTAGGTACATTTAGACGTCCAGACATCTCTTTGCGAACTTAGGAGTTCCCGATGACCGCAGGCAAATTAGTGACCGAGCGTCAATTAGCCACATTGGCAGTGCGTCAGGGTATCGAAAGCGATACTCAATATGGCGCCGTGGTGCCGCCAATTTACCTGTCGACGAATTACGCCTTCGATGGTCATAAAAATCCTCGCGAATTTGATTACAGCCGTTCCGGCAATCCTACCCGCAGCATCTTAGGCGATGCCTTAGCTAAGCTGGAAAAAGGCGCAACCGGTGTAGTGACTTGTACTGGCATGGCAGCCATTACCTTAGTGACCACTTTACTGGGCCCAGATGATTTACTGGTGGTGCCCCACGATTGTTACGGTGGCTCTTACCGTTTATTTACTAATTTGGCGAAAAAAGGCCAATTTAAATTGCTGGTGGTCGATCAAACCGACAGCCAAGCGCTTGCGCAAGCGATTGCCCAGCAACCTAAAATGGTGTGGATTGAAACCCCATCCAACCCATTACTGCGGGTGGTTGATATCGAAGCTATTGCCAAGGCAAGTCATGGTGTGGGCGCGTTAGTGATAGTGGACAATACTTTCCTGTCACCGATTTTGCAGCAACCGCTATTGCTCGGCGCCGATATCGTTATCCACTCCACCACTAAATACATTAATGGCCATAGCGATGTGGTGGGCGGCGCGGTGGTCGCCAAAGACCCTCAACTCGGTGAGACCTTACATTGGTGGTCGAACACCTTAGGCTTAACCGGTTCTGCCTTCGACAGTTATCAAACCCTGCGCGGCCTGCGTACCTTAGCTGTGCGCATTCGTGAGCACCAAAGTAATGCCGAGCGGATTGTGGACGTGCTGACTAATAGCCCAGTGGTCAGTAAAGTGTATTACCCTGGTCTTGCGGATCATCCAGGCCATGCTATTGCCGCCAAGCAACAAAAAGGCTTTGGCGCTATGCTGAGTTTTGAGCTTAAGGGCGGCGAGGCCGAAGTGGTCGCCTTTTTAGATGCGTTAAGTTTATTCAGCGTGGCTGAGAGTTTAGGCGGCGTCGAGAGTCTCGTAGCCGTGCCCGCGACCATGACCCACAGGGCGATGGAGCCGCAGGCGCGTTTTGAAGCTGGCATTAAAGACACCCTATTACGTTTGTCGGTTGGTATTGAAGATGCCGACGACTTAGTTGCAGATATTCAAGCAGGATTGGCCGCCGTAGCGGCTTGTCATTAGAGGAATAATAGATGGCACGTTGTCACTTACATAAATTTGGTGGTTCCAGCTTAGCCGATGCCGATTGTTACCGCCGAGTCGCCCATATTCTGTTAACCCATGGCCACAGTGATGATCTGGTGGTGGTGTCTGCCGCGGGTAAAACCACTAACTTTTTATATAAATTATTGTCCCTGCGCGATAGCAACCAATTATGGCAAGAAGAATTACAAGTCCTTATCAGCTATCAGCAAGGCTTGATTGAGCAATTATTATCTAACGAGCAAGCGCGGGATTTACGCGAACGTTTAACCACTGATAAAGCTCAGTTAATCAGTCTATTATCTTTAGATGTACGCAATGATTACCAAATTAACCATGTGGTGAGTTTTGGTGAGCGTTGGTCGGCGCGCCTGATGGCAGCGCTGCTGCGCGAATCGGGCGTGGCCGCAAGCCATGTGGATGCCTGTTCGATTCTTGTGGCCGATGAGGCCGCCGTACCGCAAATTCGTGTGCAAGAATCCCGCGCCAAAGTGCAAGCCTTACTGGCCGCACACCCTAACGAGCGCCTAGTGATCACCGGTTTTATCTGCGCCAACGAGCGTGGCGATACCTTGCTATTGGGTCGCAATGGCTCTGACTTTAGCGCCAGCTTAATTGCTAGCCTTGCCGACATTGAGCGCGTGACCATTTGGACCGACGTTGAAGGGGTCTTTAACGCTGACCCGAATAAAATCAACGATGCAAAATTACTCAAGAGCATGTCCCTTGCTGAAGCCGACCGCTTGGCGCGTTTAGGCTCACCTGTGTTGCATTCACGCACTTTGCAGCCGCTGTTTAACACTGAGGTGAGCCTAGCTGTGCGTTCAAGCTACGCCTCCCATACCGACTTTACCCTGATTGCGCCGCACAGTTCCTCAGCGAGTGCGCCCGTGGTGACCAACCTCAATGCCGTGGTGTTATTTGGCTTTAAGATTGCGGGTGATGTCGCCAGTCTGCTCGAGCAATTAGTCGAAGCGGGATTAACACCACTGGCCCATTGGGTATCGGCGCATCAACGGCTTGAGCTTGCCTATACCGCTGAAAACCAAAAACAAGTACAAAAATTATTGGATGCGCAGGCCGAAGCCCTCGGCATTAAAGATCTGCAAATTAATACCGAACTCGGTTTAGTGGCGTTGGTGAGTGCCGATGCCGAGCATTATCGCCGCAGCTTTGCCCGTTTACTGAGTCGTGATGCTAAGCCCTTGTTCAGTGGTGACTTAAGCCTGGTGACCTTAGTGCCACAGTCGCAGGTTAATCTGCTGACCCAAAAAGTGCATCGCCGCTGCGCTGGACCGCGCAAACGCATTGGCGTATTGCTGCTGGGCGTGGGCAATATTGGCGAGGCGTGGGTGAAGCTGTTTAAGTCAGTCTCTCCCTCGTTAAATCAAGAGCTTGAAGCGCAAGTCGAGTTAGTCGGTCTGGTCACTTCCAGTAAAGCTTTGATTAAGTCTACGGGGGTGGATCTGGAAAGCTGGCAGCAGGAATTTGATAACGAAGCCACTCCTTGGCAGTATGAGCATCTATTTGAACAATTAGAACAACTTAACTGCGATGAACTGATTGCATTAGATATCAGCGCCAGCGCCAGTTTAACTCTGCAATACCCAGAGTTTTTCGAGCGTGGCATCCATATGGTCAGCGCGAACAAACTGGCGGGTTCAGGCCCGCTACCGTTTTACCGTGAACTGAAAGAGCAACTCGGTTATCGCCGTCTATTCTGGCGCTATAACGCCAGTTGCGGCGCGGGTTTACCTATTCAACATGCCTTAAACGATCTGCGTAACAGCGGTGATAGTGTTGAAGCCGTGGGCGGGATTTTCTCTGGCACTCTTTGCTGGTTATTTGAGAAATACGATACCAGCAAACCCTTCTCCGAATTAGTGATTGAAGCACGTGGTTTAGGGATTACCGAACCCGATCCTCGTGACGATCTTTCTGGTCGCGATATGCAGCGCAAGTTGCTGATTTTAGCCCGTGAAATCGGTCTGGAAATCGAGCTTGAGGATATTGAGCTGCGCTCCTTAGTGCCTGCCCATTTAGCGGATATTCCACTGGAGCAATTCCTTGCCCGTATCGGTGAGCTGGATGATGAATTGCTGCAACAATACGGCGCAGCGGCGGAACAAAACAAAGTGCTGAGATATGTCGCCTCCTTGGATAATAGCGGCGCAGTCCTTAAAGCCGAGGTGGGATTACAGTGGATTGATGCGAGCCACCCCTACGCCAACCTCACGCCCGGTGACAATGTGTTTGTGATCCGCTCAGCCTTCTATCAAGGTAATCCTTTGATTATCCGTGGACCTGGTGCGGGCCGCGAAGTGACGGCAGCAGCTGTACAATCGGATCTAACACAGATCTGCCGCGATCTGCTGCAAGAATAGATTTAAATTCAAAAGCTTAAAGGACTCATTTGAGTCCTTTTTTATTGGCGAAGATAAGGACTAAAATCAAGGTGATCAACGAGGGATAAGAAAATGCCAAAAATGGGGATTTTTTGGCTTGACTTAACAGCCAGTTTCTCTAGTATATGGACATATAGACGTCCAAACGTCCATATGGATTAAACTACTGCATTAATAGTCGTACCAGTCGCGATAAGTGTCGCACTCGGGCGGTTGAGGAAATACACATGGCTTTTCATCACGCACAACATTCACATTCGCTAAACCAAAGTTTGTCTGAACTTAATGGCGATATTAATGTTTCTTTTGAATTTTTCCCGCCATCAACCCCCGAAATGGAACAGATCCTGTGGAACTCTATTCGTCGTTTAGAGCCGCTGAATCCTAAGTTTGTCTCAGTAACCTATGGGGCAAACTCGGGCGTGCGTGACCGTACCCACGGCGTAATTGAACGTATTCAACAAGAAACCAACCTAGTTGCTGCGCCGCACTTAACCTTAGTGGATGCGAGTGATGAAGAGCTGTTAGATCTGGCAAAGCATTACTGGAAATCGGGTATTCGCGACATAGTGGCGCTGCGTGGCGACTTGCCTGCGGGCAGCCCAAAACCGACTCGCTTTGCGGTGGATCTAGTGCGCCTGCTGCGTTCAGTGGCCGACTTTGATATTTCGGTCGCCGCTTACCCAGAAGTGCACCCAGATGCGGCTAACGCTCAGGCGGATTTGATTAACCTCAAGCGTAAAATCGATGCCGGTGCGAGCCGTGCAATTACCCAGTTTTTCTTCGATGTGGAATCTTACCTGCGTTTCCGTGACCGCTGCGTTGCGGCGGGGATTGATGTCGAAATCGTACCCGGCATTCTGCCCGTGACTAATTTTACCCAGTTAAAGCGTTTTGCGGGTATGACCAATGTGAGCTTACCAAGCTGGTTACATAAGCAGTTCGATGGCCTTGAAAATGATGCCGGAACCCGTCAGCTGGTGGGCGCAAACGTGGCGATCGATATGGTGAAAGTGTTGTCCCGCGAAGGGGTGAAGGATTTCCACTTCTACACCTTAAACCGTGCGGAATTGACCTATGCGATTTGCCATACCTTAGGGGTTCGCCCAAAGGCGGTATAACGTTAACAGCATAAAAAAACGCCGCTATTTAGCGGCGTTTTGTTTTGCTTGAATCCTAAATCCTAAACTGAGCGAGAAGTGTGGTTAAGCGCATCGACAACTGTGCTAACTCGTCTCCTGCCCGCGCCGTTTGCTCGGCACTCTCGGTGGCATTGGTCGTAATATCATTAATATTATTGACGTTTTTATTGATTTCCGCCGACACAGCACATTGCTCGTTGGCAGCGCTAGCGATTTGAATGTTCATTTGACTAATGGTGGATACGGCTTGGGTAATGGCTTCGAGCGCTTCCCCCGCCTCGTGCACCAACGAAACACAGTTTTGCGTGGTGGCGGTACTGGTATTCATGGTACTGACGGTGGATTTGGCACTCTGTTGCAAGGCTTCAATCATCTGCTGAATTTCGCTGGTTGAAGCTTGAGTACGGCTGGCGAGCGTACGTACTTCATCAGCTACCACCGCAAAACCGCGGCCTTGTTCACCCGCACGGGCAGCCTCAATGGCGGCATTGAGGGCGAGCAAATTGGTTTGATCGGCAATATTACGGATAACGACTAATACCGAGTCAATCTGCGCGGTATTACGCTCGAGTTCGTTGATGGCCGTGGCGGCATGGGCTATTTCATCCGCCAGCAGACTTATAGTCGAAATGACCTTTTCAACCAGCAACTTACCATGTTCAGTTGACTCGCTGGCGTGGGTTGCTGCGTCGGCGGCATCAGTCGCATTGTGGGCAACTTCTTGTACTGTTGCCGCCATTTCATTCATGGCGGTGGCGACTTGTTCGGTCTCGAGGTGTTGCCGTTTTGCCATTTGCTGAGTTTCATGGGTAATGGCAGACATTTCTTCGGCCGATGTCGCCAGTAAGCTGGTAGAGTCAGAGACTTGAGCAACAGTCGCGTGGATTTTCTCAGCAAAGCGGTTAAAGGCGAGTGCAAGTTGCGCAATTTCGTCTTTACTCTTCACTTCAATCCGGCGGGTTAAATCACCTTCACCTTCGGCAATGTCATTGAGCGCATTGGTTGTTTCGGCAATTGGGCGGGTAATGCTCTTGGCGATAAACCAGGCAATCGCGGTGCCAATTAGGAAGGCGATAAAGCCTATCATGATGAGTTTAAAGCGAATATCGGACATCGCTTGCTCAGAATGGCTTCTGTCCAGTGCAATATCCAGCACACCAAAGGTTTTGCCCGAGTAGTCTTTCATCCCATGACGATACAGGGCGTAGCTCTTGCCGTCTAAATCGATGGCGCGAATCACTTCAGTACCTTGCATTACCTTGTTGAGTTCGCTGGAGGCGCTGGTGTCGGTGGTAAAGGTGCCACCAAAGGGGACAAAGTTGCCATCCTTAGGCAGCAAAAGTGTTATCTCTGCTTGGTAGGCATTTTTAAAATTGTCGAAGAAGGGCTGGCCAAATGACATACCAAACTCCACCGAGCCCGTATGTTGTCCTTGGTAATTCATCGGCACGAGACCGCGGATGCCTAAGCCTTCAACCCCGTATTCTAAGCCGCTGAGGGGCTGTTTTTGGGTGTTAGTTTCGACAATGGTTTTACGAATTGCGGTGAGGTCATCACCAAATTTTTCAGGGCGATGCAGGCGTAAAAACGAGGTCGCGGGTGGGGTGTGAAACTGAAATTGCTGCACGGCAAAATCTTGTTTAAGGCGCGTAAATAGCGGTTGAGTGCGTTGAAGTAGTGCTTCACGGTCGCGCTCGGCAAAGTTACTTTGGATCTCAGGTGTGAGTGAGATTAAGGTTGCCATCGCCTGTGCTCTTTGTCCCGATGAGACGATATTTGCCACCGCGGTTTCGTATAACTTATGTAATTCCCGTTGTTCAGACTCCCTTATTTGGCGACTGAATTCCGATAGCACCAGCGGCATGATAAAGCTCATCACCGCAAATAGCAGTAGGCTGATGCCTAACACTATCCGAGTGCTAATGTTTAAATTCTTCACAGTAAACCTCCCAGTATTCGTATGCCTGTCTGAATATCTTTTTGAATATTATAGAGATACTGCTTTTTATATTTGCGAGCGGGTGAACCTTTTTCAGTTGTTTTTCGGTTTTTTGCGGATTTCGTGGCAGCGTGCACAGATCTTTTCTGAGCAGAAAATATTTACTTAGCCTGCTAACTAAGTATAATGCTTAGCAGGCTAAGTAAATGAGTAAGCATCATGTATAAAGAACTCGAGCGCTTAAAGGAGTTATCCCTCGCGGAACATTTAGGTCGCCTGCACCGCTTATGGCGTACCGTGGCGGATGTGGAATTAGCACCACTTGGGTTAACCCATCCTCGATGGACCGCGTTGTGGAAGTTATTGCGTCTAGGTGACAACGTGAGCCAAAAGGTGTTAGCGGATGCGCTGGAAATTGAATTGGCTTCTTTGATGCGTACCTTAGGGCAACTTGAGGAGCAAGGTTTAGTCGAGCGTCATTGCTGCACTAAAGATAAGCGCGCCCGAATCGTGTCGCTAACACCCGCCGGTAAAGACGTATTAAAGCAAGTCGAAGCGCGGATTATCCATGTGCGCGGTGAATTATTAGCGGGCATTAGCGCCTCTGAGCTTGGCGAGTTTGAACGCATCATTAGCCTAATTAGTGAAAACGCCTTGGCCAAGTTGACCAAGAGCACAGATATTCTTGAGTGAGAAATAAGATGACACCGGATCAACAATTTGCCCGTCTTGTCAAAATCGCCATGCTCGGTTTTGTGGCCGTGTTTGGCTATTTTATGTTTGCCGACACTATGATGCCATTAACCCCACAGGCTATGGCAACCCGTGTAGTGACTAAGGTGACTCCACAGATCAGCGGCAAGATTCAAACGATTAATGTGAAAAATAACCAAGTGGTCGCCAAAGGCGATTTACTGTTTCAAGTCGACCCTGCGCCCTTTGAGTTGGCTGTGTCACATGCCAAATTGGCCCTAGAACAAGTGCGTCAGGATAATGCCGAACTTGATGCTGCACTCTTAGCCGCTAAAGCAGAAGTGAATGCGAGTGTGACGACTGCACAACAAAAACGCCGCGAGGCCAAACGTTTAGATGCACTTTATGCGACCCATGGCGTTTCGCAGCAGTTGCGTGATCAAGCCGATAGTGATGCGGACGCCGCCGAGGCGAATGTGTTAGCCGCTAATGCTCGCCTCGATAAACTCAAAGTGAGCCGTGGTCTCTATGGCGAAGATAACCTTAGAGTTCGCCAAGCGATGAATGCGTTAGAGCAAGCTGAGCTGAATCTGTCTTACACCCAAATCCGTGCCGACCAAGATGGAGTGGTGACCAACCTGCAACTTGAAGTGGGCAGCTTTGCCGCCGTGGGTCAGCCATTACTCGCCTTAGTTTCTGATAAATTGGATATTATTGCCGATTTTCGTGAAAAAACCTTACGGGGCGTGAATGCCGCTTATCCCGCATTAATCGCCTTTGACGGTGAGCCTGGTCGTTTGTATCACGCCCAAGTGAGCAGTGTCGATGCAGGGGTGAGTGCGGGGCAGTTTGATGCCAATGGTCGTTTAGCCGCGCCGCAGGAGTCAGACCGTTGGGTGCGTGATGCGCAGCGCTTAAGACTGCACTTAGTCTTAGATGACAGTGTGTCAGACAACAGTGCAATGAATAACCTACCCGCAGGCGCGCGTGCTACTGTGCAATTGCTGCCCGACAATACGCTGTTTAGCCTGCTAGCCAAGGTGCAGATTAAGGTCATTAGCCTGCTTCATTATATCTATTAATATCAAGGCAATTTGCATGTTGTTACGCCACAGCCCATTAACCGCCAATGACTTACGCCAGTGCTTGCGCATTGCCACTGGCGGTACCATTGGTTTTACCCTGTGTAAGCTATTTGGTTGGAGTAATGGGGTGTTTTTTACTGTAACCCCAATGTTATTACTGGGTTTAGTCCCTGTGATAAGTGGCCATGCGGTAAGGCAATTATTGGCATCATCTGCCATTGCGGGGCTTGAAGTCGGCCTGCTCGGAGGCTTCTTCGGTAGCCACCCAGGCATAATGACACCTATTGTCTTTCTGCTGTTTTTGTATCGTTTTGCGGCGATGTCCCGCGGTAGCCTGTTCCTCTTTGGTGCCAATGGCGTGCTGAGTTTAAGCATTATGCTGCACTTTGCCAGCTATCCGGGCACAGATCTGAATGATCTGATTTTTAGTAACTTCTGGGCGACAGGGCTATCAGTCATTATCGCCTATTTAATGACTGCACTTTGGCCGGATGTTGAACCCCGCGCCGCCTATCAACCCGGCCCTAAGGCGCCGCACCGTATGCGCCATGAGGCGTTGCTCGGTGCCAGCATTGCCACGCTCTCTTTCTTAGTGTTTCAGATTTTCGATCTGCGTGATTCGATGTCGGCGCAGGCAACCACCTTGCTACTTTTATTCCCCATGCATTGGAATGGGGCGTTGGATTATGCCCGTAAACGTGCCATTGGCACCTTGCTTGGGGTGTCTTTTGGGGTGATGGTGCAACTCTTTCTCTACGATTGGTCAGGATTGTTGATCCTGATTGTACCGCTGCTGTGGCTTGGCTTAATGTTGTTTGCGCAGGCCCATGTGAAGGAGGCGAGCGGATCGGGTGTCGGTTTTGGCGCCATGACGACGTTAGGGATTTTGTTTGGCCAATATTTAACTCCAGGTAACGACTTAATTTTTAGTGCCCTGTATAGGGTGAGCAGCATTTTTGTGGCGATAGTGGCGACGTTATTCCTCTGTTATCTGCTGCATAAGTTATTGAATAGCTTTGAAGCGACCCGATTTGGTTACTAAAAGGTTAATATTAGATTTTTTTAATGCTTGTTCCGCTTCCGTGCAAGGAGTATGGTGTTTTGATGCGTTTAGTGTGGGCTAAACGTAGAACGCACCACTCAATTATCTCTTTTTTAGCGACCTTGGTTTAGCCGTTAACGCGGTTTTTCAAGCGTTTTCGTGTGATTCAAGGTTTGTTCAAGGATAGAAAATGAATAATAAAATTAAAACATTAGCCAAAGGCATCGCGCTCATTAGCGGCTGTGCCTTGACCTCTGTCGCCATCGCTAACACGGCAACTATCCCGCCAGCGGGACAAATCTGCGTGACTTGCCACGGCGTCGAAGGTGAGGGCATTGAGCCACTTGGCCCTCGCTTGGCCGGACTCTCAAAAGAATATATCACCACCCAATTACAACATTTTCAGGCGGGTGTACGCCAAAACGCGACCATGATGCCGATGGCGATGACACTGCAAGGTGATGGTATTGAGCAAGTGGCGAGTTATTTCTCCGCCAAATCTCCTAAGACTGAGATTAAGCCTGTGCTTAGGGGCGAACAAATCACCTTTAGCGATGATACCGCGCGCTTAGCCTATCAAGGTGATTGGTCTCGCGGCTTACCAGCCTGTGTCACATGCCATGGCCCCTCTGGATTAGGTGGCGGTTTGTTCCCGCGTTTAGCGGGTCAGCAGGCCAGCTATATCAAGACGCAACTGTTGGCGTGGCAAGCTGGCACACGTAAGGGAGATGTGGACGGCATGATGGCCAATGTGGCTAACAAGCTGACCGCCGCCGAGGTGGATGCCTTAGCGAACTACTTTGCGAATTTGAAATAAGGAGCCGACCATGAAATCTTCTGCCATCTTACTATTGGTCGCAATGGGCGTGCTGACAACTCAAGTGCAAGCGGCGCAAGAATTACCTGATAAACAGGCGCCATTGCCCTCAGTCCCTAAAAACCCAGATCAAACCTATCTTACGCCTAGACCCTTAAGCGCGATTCCCGAAGGTGCCTTCGGCGATAAAGTACGCTTGGGTTATCAGTTATTTGTGAATACCCAGCAGTTAAGAGATAAGTATGTGGGTAACGAGCTTAACTGCGCCAACTGCCATATGGATGCGGGCCGTAAGGCGAATGCGTCACCGGTGTGGGGCGCCTATTTTGCCTATCCCGCGTATCGTAAAAAAGACGATAAAGTAAATACCTTTCAAGAGCGGATACAAGGCTGCTTTAACTATTCGATGAATGGTAAAGCCCCCGCTGCGGGCAGCCCCGAACTGGTTGCGCTATCGGCCTATGCCTACTGGTTAGGGATGAGTGGTTTAATGGATGCGGCGAACCTTGATGGCCCTGTACCAGAAATCAGCGATGCCGAATTGGTTAAAGGCGCCAAACGTGAGGATTTCTCGCTGCCAGACGCCCTAGCCAAAGCCATGACAGTTGAGCAACGCGCAAATCTGCCGGGCCGTGGTTATCCTGAGATCCCAAAACCTGAACTTGCGTTCTCACCCGAGCGTGGCAAAGCCGTGTATACGGCCCACTGCCAAGCGTGCCATGGCGCCGATGGTCAAGGCCAAGCAATTGCTGGTGTTTACTCTCTGCCACCATTATGGGGCCCAATGAGTTACAACTGGGGCGCGGGGATGCACAGGGTCAATACAGCCGCATTCTTCATTTATGAAAACATGCCTTTCGGTAAGAGTATGCAGTTGACTAACCAACAAGCTTGGGACGTTGCCGCTTATATCAACTCCCATGAACGGCCACAGGACCCACGCAATAAGGGCGATGTGAAACAAGCGCAGGAAAAATACCATAATGACAATGACTACTACGGTGTCGACGTCGATGGCAAAGTGCTTGGCACCAGCTCTTATCCGGTGTTTCCGAAAAAGTCGTAGTTGAGTCGCTCTCATTCAGTGCTCGTGTAATGAAATAAAGCGAGTCACTGGATGGGAGGTTTATAAAATCGCCTTTTGGTGTTCAGTGAATATGTGAGTCATAGCGGCCTAACGGCCGAGGTGAATCAAAGTCGTGGGTCTTCACCCCACACCCGACCAAGGAGGACTGCTCGTCCTATCCTCCTTGGATTCTCCAAGACGCCCCTAGCGAAGTTACATGCATTGGTTACTAGCCTTGGTCTTATGGATAAATTGCTATCGCTTCCGAAGGCAACGTCCCTGTACCTACGAAAGCTAGCCGGACATATATGGACCCATCCGGTTTGCAAGACATTCGATAACGATTTTGAGAAGAGTTCATTGCACCCATATATCCGGCCTGTTATTGAGGGATCCCTCTGGCCCTGATGGATATCTGCTTCTACAGTCC
>NZ_LGYY01000152.1:0-30542 GCF_001308045.1 Shewanella sp. Sh95 | reverse complement strand
TGATCGAGGTTACGGATAGAGATAGCGGGAGCGGCCATGATGAATTACCTGCAAAAGAGAGTAATAGATCAGAATGACCGATCGCCGTCAAGTTTTTTAAATCGAAAATTAGGTGCGGAATGACGGAGTCATCTATCACCGAAAACAATATTTATACTGCACAAGATAAACACTCCCTAAACAACATTCATTCAAATCCACTTAATTCAACAAGGCAAGATGTGATGCTAGTTATTTTTAATGATACAAAATATAAATTCATTAAAAACAATCTAACCACAAATGATTTCAAAAAACAGCTATCCAATATTATTCCAGCCAATGATCGTTGTGCTTATATAATTGAATCAAACAATCAAAATTGGCCACACTTTATTTATCATGCTAATTATTTTTCCGAAGAGGATCCCGATATTGCGTTAAATTTTGATATATTAAAATCTCTCACACCTAACCGTTCCCGTGTTCATTTGCAGCTTACCAACGAACTGACATTTGATTGCTTTATCAGTCAATCTACTTCGAGTCGATTAATCGCCGAAATTCGTATCAGTGAAAATATCGATTTTACGCTAGCCAAACATGCTCTGCGCTGTATTAAGGATTATTAAAATCCTAGGATTGATCGTTGCTAGCTCCGACAAGCGGATGATCACTTAAAGACTAAAGCTATCCCCGTTATAGCCTGGGTCATAAAAAGCCCCCTTCGAAACAGCTAGTTTGCACTATACCCAAAGTACAGTCGAATACCTCGCTAGCCTAGCTAGATATTTTAGGGCAAACTCAGCGTCCTTACCCGTTGGACTGTTTCTACACTGGACTGTACGCTAAAGGTGACACATGAATCCACCTCCTACTTTGGCCTTGCTCTTTGCCCTATTGGCTGCCACTTTAATGGGCACGATTGGCGTATTCGCACGCTTTGTAGCTCTGCCAGCCGAACATATTACCTTTTACCGCCTGCTACTCGGCGCGCTGTTTTTAATGGCCTATATGCTGTTAACGGGTAAAGGACAGCAAATTCGCCATAAACCGAGCAAACGCACCTTGATAAATGGCGCAATGCTCGCCGGATTTATGGCTTTTTATATCGAGGCTATTCAATACACTCAAATGGCAACCGTGATTATGATCATCTACCTCGCACCTGTGGTAGCGTCACTCTTTGCGCACTTTGTGTTTAATGAAAGACTCAACCGATTCAGTATGGCAAGTGTGGTACTCGCCTTAGCGGGCTTTATATTAATGCTCCCCGTGACATCGAGCCAATCGCTATATGCTTTTGAAATATTGGGATATTTTTATGCATTACTGTCGTTACTGACCTATAGTGGCTTTATCCTAATCAACCGCAAACCAAGTGCCGCCTCGCCCTATCAAAGTACGCTGGTACAGTTAGGTGTTGGCGCTTTATGCCTACTTCCCTTAGTGTTAACCACACCCTTAGTACCCAGCCTGAATCAATTTGCTTGGCTGCTGGCAATTGGGTTCTTTCCGGGATTTTTAGCTATTCTGTTTGCAGTAAAAGCTCTAAATCAATTGCCATCAATCACCTACGGCACACTCTCCTATGTGGAGCCTGTGGTGGTGGTCACTCTGGCGTGGTGGTTATTTAATGAAACATTAACCGCACAGCAATTGATAGGTGTGGCACTGATAATGCTGGCGGGTATAGCACAAGGTTGGTTAAGCCAACACAAAGCCCTAAAAAGCCCTGAAAATCCCTCTGTTTGCCACCATGAATAAATGAGTAAAATATAAACTAAATCTTTTTGATAGGAGCATCACTTGAAAAAACTACTCTTAATGATCAGTGCTTTGGTCCTGACAGGCTGTCTAGGAATGCCTAACTACGTCGAACCCGTTAAAGATTTTAAACTCGACCGCTATTTAGGCAAATGGTACGAGATTGCGAGGCTTGACCACTCCTTCGAGCGCGGATTAACCCAAGTTTCTGCCGAATACAGCCTTAAGCCCGATGGCGGCGTTAAAGTCATTAATCGGGGCTATTCTGCCGCCAAACAGGAATGGAAAGAAGCCGAAGGTAAAGCCTATTTTGTGAATGGAGAGAACGAAGCCTACTTAAAAGTCTCCTTTTTCGGGCCGTTTTATGGTTCGTATGTAGTCTTTGGGCTCGACCAACAAAATTATCAATACGCCTTTATCTCGGGGCCAGATACGGATTATTTATGGCTACTAGCCCGAACTCCAACAGTATCCCCTGAGGTGATTCAGCAATTTGTCGACATGGCGAGCGCCCGCGGCTTTGACACTGACAGCTTGATTTATGTCGAGCAACAAGCCGAGGCAAAATAATAACCGCTAAGCCGAGGCTAACACTCAAGGTAAACACCATAAACAAAAACGCCGCTCATTAAGCGGCGTTTTTTATCTGTGCATTTAAGGCTATTTAAAACAAGTAATTAGCCTTCGATGCCCTTGCTCGCGAGGAACTCATCATAGGTGCCCTTGAAGTCATTCACACCGTTAGGAGTAATTTCAAGGATACGGTTGGCCAGTGACGATACGAATGCACGGTCGTGACTCACAAACAACAGCGTGCCTTCGTATTTTTCCAGCGCGTTGTTTAAGGATTCGATCGATTCCATGTCCATGTGGTTAGTCGGTTCGTCGAGCATCAGGATATTTGGCTTTTGCATAATCAGCTTGCCAAATAACATACGGCCCTTTTCACCACCCGACAGCACCTTTACAGACTTTTTAATATCGTCGGCGCTAAACAGCATACGGCCTAAAATACCGCGTACCGCTTGGTCGTCATCTTCAGGTTTACGCCATTGGCTCATCCACTCGAAGAGGGTCATATCGTTTTCAAAATCAGACTCATGATCCTGCGCGTAGTAACCGATATTGCTGTTTTCAGACCATTGGATATGGCCTTCATCCTGTGGAATATCATGGATTAAAGTACGCAGTAGCGTGGTTTTACCTACACCGTTCTCACCGAGGATAGCGATACGCTCGCCCACTTCGACAATTAGGTTTAAGTCTTTAAACAGGGGGGTGTCATAACCTTTAGCCAAATTCTCAACCACTAAAGCGTTACGGAACAGTTTCTTTTCCTGATCGAAACGAATGAAGGGGTTAACACGGCTAGAGGCTTTAACCTCATCCAGCTTGATCTTATCGATTTGACGCGCACGAGAAGTTGCTTGTTTTGCCTTAGAGGCGTTGGCAGAGAAGCGCGCCACGAAGGTTTGCAGCTCAGAGATTTGTGCTTTCTTCTTGGCGTTATCGGCCAGCAGACGCTCACGGGCCTGAGTCGCTGCTTGCATATATTCGTCGTAGTTACCAGGGTAAACACGCAGTTCACCGTAGTCTAAGTCTGCCATATGAGTACAGACTGAGTTTAAGAAGTAACGGTCGTGCGAAATGATGATCATAGTGCTATCGCGTTGGTTCAAGACGTCCTGTAACCAGCGGATAGTGTCGATGTCCAAGTTGTTGGTGGGTTCGTCGAGCAGCAGTACATCAGGATCGGAGAACAGCGCCTGCGCCAATAATACCCGCAGTTTTAAACCTGGGGCGATTTCAGACATTAAACCAAAATGGCTTTCAATACCGATACCTACGCCAAGTAGCAGTTCACCAGCGCGAGATTCAGCGGTGTAACCGTCCATTTCGGCAAATTCCATCTCAAGGTTTGCCACGGCAATGCCGTCTTCTTCGCTCATTTCAGGTAAAGAATAGATACGGTCACGCTCTTGCTTGACCTTCCACAGTTCACGGTGGCCCATGATAACTGTGTCAATCAGCGTGTATTCCTCGTAACCGAATTGGTTCTGGCTGAGTTTACCCAGACGCTCGTTGACGTCTAAAGATACGTTACCGCTGCTCGGCTCTAGATCACCGCAAAGGATCTTCATGAAGGTTGATTTACCGCAGCCGTTCGCACCGATAAGACCGTAACGGTTACCGCCGCCGAATTTAACTGAGATGTTTTCAAACAGTGGCTTAGCGCCAAACTGCATGGTGATATTCGCTGTTGTGATCAAAATGAACTTCCAAATCGAGTAATGTTGGCCAGACTATTGGCAGTGCATATAAGCATAAACCAATTTCCACCAGCCTGAGGGGGTAAAAATAAACGTGGCACTATAGCAGTTTGGGTTAAATTATCAACTAAAAAGGCCCCGTTAGCCGCGAATGCTTAAGCGATTCTGAGCCATGTAACCCAAAGATAACTGTTTATTTAACCTGAATTTTTACAAATACAACCCAAGATAATCCTATTGGATGACAACTGAATTAACATTGCATTTTTAGCCAGACAAACCAAATACCGCCCACTGAACTGGGCGGTATTTGTAAGCCCCCGCTCACTCTCGGGCGAATAAACGATACCAATGCGCTAAAGTTTTTGCTGCCTTAAACGGTTCGCATTGGTGACCACAGTTAAGGAAGACAGCGCCATCGCCGCCCCGGCAATCACCGGATTTAGCAACATCCCCGTCAGCGGATACAAGACGCCCGCCGCCACTGGGATACCTAAACTATTGTAGATAAAGGCCCCAAATAGGTTCTGTTTAATGTTGCTAATGGTCGCGCGGGAAAGTGCCAATAAGTTAGCAATCACTATCAGCTGATGGGACAGTAGAGTCATATCCGCGCTTTCGATCGCCACCTCAGTGCCCGATCCCATGGCGATCCCCACATCGGCGCTCATTAAGGCAGGCGCATCGTTGATACCATCCCCCACCATGGCAACCACATGGCCTTGCTGTTGTAAGGCTTTAATATGCTGTTGCTTTTGCTCGGGTAACACGCCCGCTATCACTTCATCTATCCCCACTTGAGCTGCCACCGCCTGCGCCGTTTGTGGATTATCTCCAGTCAGCAGCACTACTCGAATGCCCTGTGAGCGTATTGCACTAATCGCTTCTTTCCCATCGTCTTTTATCGGGTCGGCAATCGCGATAGTGGCCACTAACTTACCCGCCTTGGCGACATAAATCGGTGTTTTACCCTGTTTGGCAAATTGCGCGGCGGCTTCTACCGTAAAACCTGAGCTGCTGCCTGTCACGCCCTCCCCTGACGGCACATCAAATGCAGCCATTAAGGCTTGATTCCCCACTAAAAAGTCGGCGCCATCGACTCGCCCTTCAATGCCCTTACCCTGATGATTGGTAAAAATCTCGGTTGCGGGTAATGGAATCGAGGCTTGCTTAACATAGCTGACTATTGCGCTAGCTAGCGGATGCTCTGAATGCTGCTCAAGACTGGCGATAGCGCCAAGGAGTGCGCGCTTGTCTTCATCACTGAGCGCTTGATCATTAGTCTCAATCCAATGGATATCAGTCACTTGGGGTTTACCCTGAGTCACTGTGCCAGTTTTATCAAGCACCACACAATCGACCTTGCTGGCGCTTTGCAGTGCTTCACCATTTTTTACCAATACGCCCATTTGAGCGGCGCGGCCAACGGACACCATGATAGACATAGGTGTGGCTAAGCCTAAGGCACAGGGACAGGCGATGATCAGCACGCTGGTGAGCACCACAAGCGCATGACTAAGCGCGGGTTCTGGCCCAACAAAATACCAAATCGCCGCTGCGAGTAAGGCGATAACCACAACTGTTGGTACAAACACCGCCGAAATTTTATCGGCCAGACGACCAATCGGCATCTTAGAGGTTTGCGCCTCCTGCACCAGTGCGATGATTTTGGCAAGGCGCGTATCCTGCTGCCCAGCGGTCACTCGGTAGACTAAACTGCCGTTACCATTGACAGTTCCCGCGCTCAGATTATCCCCAACATGCTTTGGCACCGGAATAGGTTCGCCCGTTAGCATGGCCTCATCGAGTAATGACTGGCCGGACTCCACCACGCCATCGAGTGCGACCCTGTCGCCGGGGCGAAGTCTGAGTTTATCCCCCAGTTTAAGCTGGTCGATTTCCACCTCTTCATCGCCATTGTCGCCAATACGAATCGCAGTGGAGGATTGCAGGCCCAACAAGCGCTGCACCGCTTCGCTGGTTTTGCCCCGAGCTTTGAGTTCGAGGGCATGGCCTAAGTTAATCAAGCCTAAGATCATCACGCTAGCCTCAAAGTACACGTGGCGAGTGTCCATTGGAAACGCACTCGGGATAAGCACCACCAGCATGGAATAGATCCATGCCGTGCTGGTGCCTAACACGATTAAGGTATCCATATTGGTGGTTTTGGCTTTAAGCGCGCGCCACATTCCCTGATAGAAATGGCGCCCGGTACCGACTAAAAGTGCTAAAGTGAGTAAGCCCATAATGCCCCAGCCAAGCTGCATGCTAGGGCGATTAATCATCATTTCACCGCCCAGTAATCCCCATAACATCATAGGGATACCAACCGCGAGCGCAGCGATAGCCTGACGCATCCGCAGGCGATACTCCACCGCATCTTCGACCCGCTTTTCCTCTGCGGCCGCCTTTGCGTCCACGATCAATTGAGCGGGATAACCCGCCTTATCCATAACAGCCAGCGCCGCATCACTGCTCATCTTGCCATCGACAGTCACTTGCTTATCGGCGAGATTGATACGGGCACTCACATTCGGCTCGGCCGCAAAGGCCTTTTCAATTTTGGCCACACACCCTGCACAATTCATGGTGGCGACATAGAGTTTTATCTGCGACATGGAAGATCCCTCACTTGAACTTAACCGCTATAGGATTAAGATAAAGTCTCCCATCACGGGAGAGTCAAGGGTGTTTTTGTGGCAAGTATCACACTTGTCTGCACGAGTCTTTAGAACAGATAAGAACTGAGGTCAGTATGAAAATTGGTGAAGTCGCGAAGCACACAGGGTTAAGCGTCAAAAGCATACGCTATTACCACGATATCGGTCTTGTCTGTGGCGAGCGTAACGAGGCGGGATACAGGGTGTATCGCCATCGGGATATCGAATCGCTGAAATTTGTCCACCAGTGCCGCGACTTAGGTTTTAGCCTTGAGGATTGCAAACTCCTGCTTGGTTTGCGTAATAACGATAGCCGCAATGCCGAAGATGTGAAGCAACTCACCCGCAACCATTTGGCCTATGTTGAGGATCAAATTGGTAAATTGCAGAATCTTCGTAGCCAGTTACAGCAAATGGTCAGCGAGTGCCAAGGCGGCGAACAGCCCCACTGCGCCATTATTGATAGCCTTAACCACCAGCATTAACCCAGCCATAAAAAAGCCTGCTTGGATGCAGGCTTGTTTATGGGGTTGTCACTCATACCAAGGTGTTAGCGCTTTAGCGCAGCCACATTATCTAGCTGCAACGCTGGCAATTTACCCGCTGGTGTAAATGAAAACACTTGCCCATAAAAGGCTAACTCGGTTTCCAATCCCGCCGCTTTATGTTCTGGCGTGCGTCCATCACTTGCGTCATCGCCATAATCGATATAGGCCGTCGGCACACCTTTGGCTTTAAGGGCATCATAGATTTGTCGCGACTGCGCCGTCGGTACAATCTTGTTTCTCAAGCCTTGGAAAATCAGCAAAGGTTCATTCAAACCATCTAAGTGATTGAGTGGCGATAACTCGCGGTAGCGTTCCTTCTTCTCTGGATAGGGGCCGATAAGTTGGTCTAAATAACCCGACTCAAACTTATGGGTTCCCTTAGCGAGCTGCTCAAAATCGCTGATCCCCTCATAGCTCACACCCGCTTGAAACACATCATAAAACGCTAGCGAAGACATCACAGTTAAGCCACCGGCGCTGATGCCGCGAATCGCTAACTTATTGGCGTCTACCCAGCCCTTAGCCACTAAATACTTTGCAGCATTAACCGCATCCTCTACATCGCTTTCACCCCATTTGCCATAAAGGCTTTGGCGATAGGCGCGGCCAAAACCACTGCTGCCGCGAAAGTTTAAATCCAGCACCGCAAACCCGCGGCTGGTCCAAAACTGGATTTCACTGCGATAGGCCAGGGAAGCCCGCGCCGTCGGCCCGCCATGTAGCATCACGATAAGCGGCGGCCTTGTGTCGTGGGGCGCCACGTAATTAGGGTTCACAGGGCTGTAAAAATAACCATAGGCCTGCTGATTTTTACCGGTAGCGAAGGCAATATTTTTCGCCCGCGAGACATAGTTGGGATCAAGATTCGCGAGCGCTGGGGCGTACACAAGCTCAGTGCCACGCCCAACAACGCGATAAATACCTTTCTCTGGTGTTGCCTTAGCGCCAACAAAATAAACACCATCTTCGCCCTTTACCACCTGAGTGATCTCAGCAAAATCAACGGCAAGAGATTCGGTCAATCCGGAATCTAAGTGCATACGCAGCAATGCGGCTCGATTACCTTCAACGTAGCTCGCGATGAGAGTCGAAGCATTTTCAAAGGCATAATTATGGTTACCTAAACGCCAATCCGGCACCGCAAACTCGGCATTTTTACTCAAAACAGGCTCTAGGGTTTCCCTAGGGGTGACGCGGTAAATGTTCCACCAGTTACTGAGATCGGACACCACATATAATTTACCGTCTGGGCCAAATAACGGCTGAGTCACCGAAGAGTCCTCTGGCGTACTCACCTTGCGAATATTTTTTAATTGACCTTTGCGGTCAAGATCCACAAGCCAGAGCACACTCTTATCCCAAGGCATATAGGGATGTTCCCAAGTAATCCAAGCCAGTTGGGTGTTATCGGGTGAAATAGTCGGGGAAGAAATAAAATCATGACCCGTAACAAAGGTATCGCCTTCACCGGCAAAGTTAAGATTGATAGTCACCAGGCTCGCTTTCGGTTCGCCGCCCTGACGGTGATCTTCACGCACGCAAATAATCCGTGAGCCCTTAGGATATGCCACACAATCGGCATGACGGGTACCATTGGGAGTTAACGGCAATGGTGGCTGATTAGGCGCAAAACGGTAAAACAGCTGATCCTGCAATTTAGTGGCAAATAGGCTCTGACCTATGCCCAAAAACGCCGCACCGCCATACTCATGCACAGTAGATTTAACATTAAAATCAGGAGGAACCACTTCAGTGACCTTGCCAAGATCATCGAGACGCTTGATACCAACTTTGCCTTGGGCACGTCCGCTCGATTCTGCAAAATAAATCGCATTACCTACACTTTGTAGTTCAGCAATATCATCGGTTCGTTGAAAAACCTCAGCAGCAGACAAAGGTGATTGCCAGCTGCCATAGGGTGCAACTTTAATGTCGCCGCTTTCCTTGGCAGATTGATCTTTTGTATCCGTACGCTCACACCCGCCGAGTAGCAGTAACACTGCACTTAGCAAGAATGGAAAATAGCGTCCTAACCCCATTGTGTTCCCCAAGTTTGCAAACTAAAACAAACCGTAAATATGCAAATCCCCTTAAGGGCTTATTTTTTGACTTTTTTAACAAACCATTTCAGTACGCTAGCTTGTTGTACTTGCGTCAGACCAAAGTAAATACAAATCCAAGGTGATAACAGAAAAAACCACGGGATCACGGCGAACGAACGACCACTGAAGAGAAGAAAAAAGAAGCCTCCGTAAATCACTATGACTCCTAAGGCACCGACAATCAGCATCATCCGCTTGGTAATTTTTTCCAGCCAAAGGGCTTTATCCTGCCATGACATTCAGATAATCAACTCCAATACGATAATGTCAACTCTATTTGTAAAGTTATGTAAAAAAGTAGCGTGCGATTGTTGAAGGATAGCCAGTAAATGTCAACCTCCGAACAACTCTTACCCAAGCGAACAGACTAAAAAAAGAGAGCTAACTTTAGCCAACAAAAAACCGAGCAAACGCTCGGTTTTGTTTAATATCAATAAGATACCATGTTACAGACGGATACCGCCATCCACTTCAAAGACACGACCATTTACATAATCGTTTTCGATGATAAAGCGTACGGTAGAGGCTATCTCCTCCGCTTGGCCTAAACGGCCAACGGGCACAAGCTTCTCTAAACGCTCTAAGGCTTCAGGTTTCATTGCCGCTGTCATTTCGGTGGCAATCACCCCGGGTGCTACCGCCGCGCTACGAATATTGTAACGCGCCAGCTCTTTTGCCCAGCCCACAGACATCGCCGCGACACCCGCTTTAGAGGCCGCGTAGTTAGATTGTCCTACGTTACCCGCTTTAGCTAGGCTAGAAATGTTCACAATCACCCCTGCTTGACCCGACTCGATCATCGCCGCAGCCGCCTCACGGCCACAAAGGAAGGTGCCAGTGAGGTTAACATTGATCACCGATTGGAATTGATCGAATGACATACGGTCAGTCACTTTGCCGTCTTTGGCTTTGACTAACATACCATCACGCAGGATGCCGGCATTATTCACTAATACGTTGATTTTGCCAAAATCTTCCAATATGTAAGCAAAGCCTGCGACCACATCTTCTTCGTCGGTAATATCTAGCGCATAACCTTGGACTTCTGTGGATGAGCCTAAATCGGCACAGGCGCGTTCTAACTTTTCTTGATCCACATCGATAAGTGCCAACTTAGCACCCGCCTGCGCAAAATTGTGCGCCATCGCTAAGCCTAAACCACCCGCGCCGCCAGTGATGACGACAACCTTATCTTTTAAATCCATCTGGTTATCCCTTGTTTATCTATTTTTTAAGTGGTGCAAATTGTTCAAAAATACTGGAGAAGTCTCGGCGACCATTACCTTGTCGTGCATGATTCACATACAAGCTGCGCGCGAGTGAGCCCATGGGTGTACTCGAATTGCTCAATAATGCGGCTTCTTGGGAGAGGCCGAGATCTTTAACCATCAAATCTACCATAAAGCCGCCCTGATAGCCCTTAGAAGAAGGCACATTCTCCATCACGCCCGGACAAGGATTGTACTTTTCAAGCGCCCAGTTACCACCGCTGCTGACCTTCATAATGTCAGACAGCACTTTAGGGTCGAGACCATGGTCAATCCCCATTTGCAACGCCTCAGAAGTACCGACCATCAACACAGATAACAGCATGTTGTTGCAGATTTTAGCGACCTGACCGGCTCCTGCGCCGCCCGCATGGAAAATATTCTTGCCCATGGCATTGAGTACGGGTTGCGCGCGCTCAAAGGCGATATCCGAACCGCCACAAATAAAGGTTAAGGTTCCCGCCGCAGCCCCCGCCGTGCCGCCCGATACTGGCGCATCGATAAATTCGATACCACTCTTAGCCGCTTCGGCTGCCACCAATTGAGCGCTTTGGGCATCAATGGTCGAGCAATCAATCAGCAAGGTATCGCCAGCGACTACGTCGAGTAGCCCCTTCTCACTACCATTGCCTAAGTATAAGTTTCTGACATGCTTGCCCGCGGGCAACATAGTGATCACCACATTAGCTCCCGCCGCGGCGCCGCATGCCGTGCTCGATACTAAAGCGCCTTGGTCGGCCAAGGCTTGCATGGCGGCAGGCACTAGGTCGAAGACACGTACCGTCATGCCCGCTTTTAATAAATTGGCCGCCATTGGGCCGCCCATATTACCTAAACCGATAAATGCTACTGTACTCATGCCATCACTCCTGTGTTCTGGTGTGTTTATTATTCCAGATAGTTGTTATTCCAGATAAAAATGGCAGGCAAAGTGCTAGCTTTACCTGCCATCGATTGGCTTAGCTTAATTGGCTTAAGGGATGTTCCTCTCCCCAAGGTGAGGTCAAAATGTCCTCGATAACGCTGTTTGGCACAGATTGCACATCGGCAAATTGCCATTTGGGCTGTCTGTCTTTATCAATCAGCAGTGCCCGCACGCCTTCACAGAAATCACCCTTAGCACAAGTGTTAACGCTGACGGTTAATTCCCATTTAAAACATTGTGCTAGGCTCAGTTTGGTGCCGAGTTGGGTTTGAATATACGCCAAATGCCAACTGATAGGGCTGCCCGCCAACATAGTCGCGCAGGCTTTATTTAACCATGCTTCATCGGTGCTTAAGGTCGACATACGGCTGACGATATCGGTTAAACTGCCCGCCATCAGCCTATCGATAATCTCTTGGCTCTCGGCCAGTAAACTATCGCCTTTAGGAATATCAACTTGGTTCGACAGTTCGTTGATCATCGAGTCGAGTCGTTGATGGTTCAGCGCTGGCGTGTCGCTCCAATCTAGAGTCGCCATGGCATCGAACATCAGCTCTTTGTCGTCACGATTTAGATAATGATCGGCAAGGCCAACGTAACAGGCATCGGCGGCGTTCATTTGATAGGCCGTTAAGCCTAAAAACAGCCCCATTTTGCCCGGCATGCGGTTGAGGAAATAACTGCCGCCCACATCGGGATAAAGCCCGATGGTGACTTCAGGCATAGCGATACGAGAGGTTTCTGTCACCACTCTATGACTCGCGCCCGCCATCAGGCCGAGACCACCGCCCATCACTATGCCATCACCCCATACCAGCACAGGTTTGCCAAAGGTATGTAGTAGATAATCGAGACGATATTCTTCTTCAAAGAATACTTTTGCGACCTCAGTCACCTGTCCCTTAGCAGCAACTGAGGCGTGATATAACGCCCGCACATCGCCACCCGCACAGAACGCCTTTTCTCCGCTGCCATCGAGTACCACACAGGCGATTAACGGATCTTTTTTCCACAAATTGAGCTGCACCGTCATGGCTCGAACCATATCGAGATCCAAGGCGTTGAGGGCTTTTTCAACATTGAGCGTCACCACCCCAACTAATTTACCTGAGGCGGTGGCTAAGGTTTGAAAAACCACATTTTGTGTGGTGGACGTGTGTGCAGCCTTATCTACTAAATTTGTCATTAGCGGTTCTTCCAATCAGCTTTACGTTTTTCCAAAAACGCGTTCACGCCTTCGGCCTGATCTTCAGTATCGAACAAACCGACAAACAGTTCACGCTCTATCGGTAAGGCTTGGCTACGCGGCATTTGGCGCCCAGCTTGGATTAATGTCTTACAGGCGGTGACGCTGCTTGGGCTCTGATTCGCCACTTTGGCGGCCAGTGCAATCGCCGCATTTAAGGCCTCACCCGTTTCAACCACTTCCTCGACTAAACGCAAATTCAGCGCTTGGGCGGCATTCACCCGCTCACCGCAGAGGATCATGCGTTTTGCCCAACCTTCGCCCACTAAAGCAGTGAGGTTTTGGGTACCGCCCGCACAGGGCAGCAGGCCAACGGTCGCTTCAGGCAATGCCATCACGGCTTGGGTTTCGGCGATACGAATATCACAGGCCAGCGCGACTTCTAAGCCGCCGCCCATGGCATAACCGTTAATGGCGGCAATCGACACGCCGCGGAACTGGCTTAAGGTTTCAAATGCTTCGCCAAAGTGTTTTGCCATGCTCGCCGCATTGCCCTTATCACCGTCGCTAAACAGTTTTAAATCGGCACCCGCGGAGAAAAACTTGTTGCCCTCGCCAGTTAACACCAGCGCGTAAATGTCCTTGTTAGCATTAAGCTCCAGCACTTTGGCCTTGAGCGCCTGTAAACTCTGGGCGGTCCAAGTATTGGCCGGCGGATTGTTCATGGTCAGAATGGCCGTGTGGCCTTCAATACGCTCAACTAAATAGTCCATCTGTTTCGGCTCCCTTATATTTCCAATCTGTTATCGCCAAATCCTACAGTCCAATTAGGGCAGCTTAAAGGATTTGTCCGGCATTTTCGTCGAGTAAACGACGGGCGATAATGAGGCGCATAATCTCGTTAGTGCCCTCTAAAATCTGGTGTACACGAACATCACGGAAGTGACGCTCTAACGGATACTCCCTGATATAACCATATCCGCCATGAATTTGCAGCGCCGCATCGCAAACTTGAAAACCCACATCAGTAGCAAAGCGCTTCGCCATCGCACAATAGGCGGTCGCTTCTGGATCGCCACTGTCGAGTTTAAAGGCGGCCAGACGCACCATTTGACGCGCGGCCACTAATTCGGTCGCCATATCGGCAAGCTTAAATTGCAGCGCTTGGAAGGCTGCCAGCGGCTTACCGAATTGCTGACGCTCGTTCATATACTGGGTTGCACGCTCTAGAGCCGCCTGCGCCGTACCGACAGAGCAAGTAGCGATATTGATACGGCCACCGTCTAAGCCTTTCATCGCAAAGGTAAAACCTTGGCCTTCTTCACCGAGTAGGTTTGCAACCGGCACGCGCACGTTATCAAAGGTGACTAAGCGCGTCGGCTGCGCGTTCCAGCCCATTTTATCTTCAGCTTTACCGTAGATAATGCCTTCACTGTCAGCAGGAATGGCAATAGCCGAAATCCCCTTTGGCCCGGCTTGACCCGTGCGGCACATCACCACCAGCAATTCAGTTGAACCTGCACCCGAGATAAACATCTTAGAGCCAGATACCACGTATTCATCACCCTCACGCACCGCTTTGGTTTGCAGTGAAGCCGCATCCGAGCCTGCGCCGGGTTCTGTTAAGCAGTAAGAGGCGAGCATTTGACCCGTGGTCAAAGGCTCAGACCAAGTTTGACGCAGAGTATCAGTACCCCAAGTGGTGACCATCCAAGTGGCCATATTGTGAATCGTCAGCATGGCCGTTGTGGCTGTACAGCCCTTTGCCAGCTCCTCAAAAATAATCGAGGCATCTAAGCGTGATAAGCCCATGCCACCTTCCGACTCGGGGGAATACAAGGAGCAGAAACCCAGCTCACCGGCTTTTTGGATCACATCCTTCGGGAAATGATGTTCTTCGTCCCATTTGGCGGCAAAGGGGGCGAGTTCATCCGCCGCGAACTGGCGGGCTAGATCGGCAAATTGGCGTTGGTCTTCGTTGAAATTAAAATCCATTTGGCTCTCCTATGACTCTTTGGCCATTTCTTTCGTCAATATCTTTTGTGTAATACACAGTGAATTTATCAGCAGGCTTTCATCAATGGACGCCAACTGCGCCACGTTTAGACTGAATCACCTGCTGTTTCACAATGCGTTTAAACTGTTTTTTAAACCGCTTAGCGCAAGTTAATGCTCATATTAGGGCCAGCTGCCACCGCAATGTCCGACTCGAACCAGCGGGAAGTAATGGTTTTAGTTTCAGTGTAGAAACGTACCGCTTGCTTACCGTAGGCGTGTTGGTCACCATAGAAACTGCCCTTCCAACCCGTGAACGAGAAGAAAGGTAATGGCACTGGGATAGGCACGTTAATACCGACTTGGCCAACTTCGATTTCGTGTTGATATTTACGGGCTGCGGCGCCACTTGCGGTAAAGATAGAGGTACCATTGCCGTATGGGCTGGCGTTAACCAGTTCGATGGCCGCTTCTAAGGAGTCTGATTCCATGCAACACAGTACAGGGCCAAAGATTTCTTCTTTATAGATGCTCATATCGGTCGTGACCTTAGTGAACATGGTTGGCCCGACCCAGTTACCTGACTCATAGCCCGCCACAGTAAAATCGCTGCCATCGAGTAAACACTCTGCGCCCTCTTGCTTACCTTGGGCGATAAGTTTGAGCACGCGCGCTTTAGCGGCAGGGCTGATCAGCGGGCCGTAGCCGGCTTCTTTATCGTCCCATAAACCTGGGCGAACCTTCGCCAGTGCTTCTTTGAGTTCAGGGATCCACTCTTTAGCCGCGCCGACAAATACCGCGACAGAAATCGCCATACAACGCTGCCCCGCCGCGCCGACCGATGCGCCCACTAGGTTGTTGATCACTTGCTGCTTATTCGCATCAGGCATAATCACACAGTGGTTTTTCGCCCCAGCAAAGGCTTGCACGCGTTTTAAGTTATCGGTACCAGTTTTGTAGATGTATTGACCTACAGCCACAGAGCCGACGAAGGAAATAGCCTTAACCGCAGGATCGGCCAGCAGGATATCCACCGCCGTTTTATCACCATGGATCAGTTGCAATACGCCCTTTGGCGCGCCCGCTTCGACAAACAGCTCAACTAAGCGCTGCGGCGTCATTGGGTCTTGCTCTGATGGCTTAAGGATAAAAGTGTTACCACAGGCAATCGCCAGAGGGAACATCCACAGGGGGATCATTGCTGGGAAGTTAAACGGCGTGATGCCCGCACACACACCCAGAGGCTGAGTGTAGCTGTAGGTATCGATTGAACGCGCGACATTCTCAACGGTTTCGCCCATCAGTAATGAAGCAATGTTGCAGGCATGTTCGGCCACTTCAATTCCACGCCACACATCGCCCTTGGCATCTTCAAAGGTTTTGCCGGTTTCTTTGGCAAGGATAGTCGCCAGTTCGTCGTGGTGTTCTTTAAGTAAGTGTTGGTAGCGCAACATGACACGGGCACGCTCAGACACAGGTACTTCTTTCCACGTCTTAAAAGCCGCCTTAGCACTAGCAATGGCCGCATGGACTTCATCGGTCGTGGCGCTATTGATAACGGCAATCGGCGCGTTATTGGCAGGATTAGTCACCACGTGTGATGTTCCTGTGCCTGTGGTGAATTCGCCATCGATGTAATGCTTAACTTGTGTGGTCATGTTGCAATCCTTTTCCTTGTTTAGGGTCGAGCTGGCGGTGCGATATTATGTTTATCCTCAGTGGGATGTTTGCCCTTGCCAGCTCAGTCTTGGTCTTGTTGATTTAGCAGTTATTCCCGATTAAGCCTTTGATTAGACTTCGATTGCCATAGCGGTCGCTTCACCGCCACCGATACAGAGTGAGGCTACGCCGCGCTTAAGCCCACGGGCTTTAAGTGCATGAATTAAGGTCACCAGCAAACGTGCGCCCGAGCAACCGATAGGATGACCTAAGGCACAGGCACCGCCATTCACGTTTACTTTTGCCATATCTAAACCTAATTCAGAAACGGCCAGCATAGTCACCATGGCAAAGGCTTCGTTGATTTCGAACAGGTCAACCTCGTCCTTAGACCAGCCGACATTGCTCAACAGTTTTGCCATCGCGCCAACGGGCGCAGTGGTAAAGAGTGATGGCTCCTGGGCATGGGTGGTGTGGCCCTTGATGGTGGCCAGCACAGTTAAGCCTAACTGCTCGGCATTGGCGCGGGTGGTTAGCATCAGCGCTGCCGCGCCATCGGAAATAGAGCTTGAGTTTGCCGCCGTAATAGTGCCGTCTTTGGCAAATGCTGGGCGCAGTGCAGGGATTTTTTCAGGGCGAGCGTTACCAGGCTGCTCATCGGTATCGATAGTCACATCACCACGGCGATCGCTCACAGTCACAGGTACTATTTCCGCCTTGAAGGCGCCAGAAGTAATAGCCGCATTGGCTTTTTCCAGTGAGCTTAGGGCAAAGGCATCCATTTGCTCGCGGGTTAAGCCGTATTCATCGGCAGTTTTCTGGGCGAATGTGCCCATAGCGCCGCCAGTGTAGGCATCTTCTAAACCGTCGAGGAACATATGATCTAAGACCTTGCCATGGCCCATACGCATGCCAGCGCGCGCTTTATCTAGCAAGTAAGGAGCTTGGCTCATGCTTTCCATACCACCAGCAACCACCAACTTAGCACTGCCCGCTTTGAGTAAATCGTGGGCAAGCATCACGGTTTTCATCCCAGAGCCACAGACTTTGTTTACGGTCGTAGCGCCAACAGACAGGGGTAAACCTGCACCTAAGGTTGCCTGACGCGCAGGTGCTTGACCCAGACCCGCTGGCAATACGCAGCCCATTAACACTTCATCAACCTTATCACCCGCAACTTGGGTATCAGCTAACAGGGCTTTGATGGCGGTGGCCGCTAAGCTCGGAGACGTTACGCCAGACAAACTGCCTTGAAAGCCACCCATTGGTGTGCGTTTAGCGGCAACGATAACGATCTCTTGGTTAAATTGTTCAGTACTCATGGGGACTCCAAGCTAAATGTGCCTTGGCGGTAACACTCGCCAGCGGCGGATAAATAGTAACAATGAAACCACTCTGACGTTTACGCGAACGTAAAGCAAGTATTCCTTGGTCTAATGTATCGATTTTATCCACGCCAGATTGTCAGTCAGAATTTACAGTCGAGAGGCCTTAACGGCATTTGAAATGGTAACAAGGAGGAAGTGACTCAATAAAAGCGCTTGCCTTGCAGCAGTAACACAAACCATACCTGCTGAGGTTGAACAGCGCTAAAGACAAATGAAGTTAACAGGCGAGCAAACAGTGGCTAAGCGAATGGTAAATTTATTAGTCAGTTCAAAAAATTCAAGCAAACAGAAACAGCATAGCGAGATAATTCGACAGGCATTGAGCTTAAGAAACCGTCAATGCCTGACAAACTAAAACAACGTCCCTACTGCGATTCCCATGGCGTCATCGCCGTCATATCACTCAGGTCGTAAGGCGTTAATTGGTAAACGTAATAGTTAAGCCAATTACTCACCAACAAACTGCCATGGCTGTGCCAACGGGCAATGGCATCGGCCTTAGGATCATCGTTACGATAATAGTTTTGTGGCACATTTGGGTTTAATCCCTGCGCCAAATCCCGATAATATTCATCGTTTAAGGTAGATTTTTGATACTCAGGGTGACCCATGACAAACAGGTTGCGATTATTGCGACTGAGGACCAAATAGGCTCCGGCCTCCTCGGACTCTGCCAGCACTTGTAGTTCAGGATGTCGCTTAAGCTCTTCAATATCCATCTCGGCAAAGCGGGAATGCGGTGCAAAGAACTCATCATCAAATCCGCGTAGCAGCGGAAAATGCTGGCAGGTGCGGCGATGGACAAACACCCCTGAGCGCTTTTGCTCAAGAATTTTACGATTTAATCCATAGAGATGGTAAAGCCCAGCGTGCGCCGCCCAGCAGAGGAAGAGCACCGAGGTAACATGCTGCTGTGACCAATCGATAATTTCACGGATATGGTCCCAATAAGTCACATCTTCAAAATCAATTTGCCCTAACGGCGCGCCAGTGATGATTAGGCCGTCGTAGTTTTTATGGCGCACATCCTCAAAATCACGGTAGAAGGTGTTCATATGATCGATAGAAGTATGCTTCGACTCTTTATCGTGAATACGCAGTAAATCCACATCCACCTGCAAAGGCGTGTTGCCTAAAAGGCGTAGAAGCTGGGTTTCGGTCTCAATTTTATTAGGCATCAAGTTCAGGATCAGTACCTTCATCGGTCTGATATCCTGATTGGCTGCCCGGGTTTCGGACATTACGAAAATATTTTCAGATTCTAAAATCCCTGCTGCTGGCAGATGATCTGGAATTTTAACTGGCATACCGCGCCTCTTCTGTTCAAACAATCAAGGGTTCCGGCGCGCGTATGCCACTCAGCAAAGAGCAAACAAATTAGCGGCCGACTTTCTCAAGCAGTATCGTCATAGGCTCAGTCGAATTGAGATCGACATGATAGGCTTGAGTATTAATAAACAATAACTTATCACCGAGCATTATCCTTGCACCAATGGCATAGGTATGCCCTGCTTCAAACTGATCGCGCCCTATAGTAAAACTAAATTGCGTAGGGGTTTTAGCGCCTTGACTCTCACGCTCTGCCATCACCACAGCAGGTACATCCATCTTAGAGACATCAAGCAACTGCACAATCAACTTGGCATCGGCAGGCAGTGCGATACGTTCGCGATACATGGCCTCACCTTTAATCTCAACAACTGCATTTGGTGTGGCACAACCTGTCATCATGTTCGTCACAGTGAGTAATACCATTGCCGCCCATTTTTGCCATGCAGATGTCAGTCCGCTAATCCTTAACCCATGTGTCATTTCATTTCTCCTAATCATACATAAAGACTTCTGGATGTCTATACGCCCAAGCTATAAATCTTGTCATGCTGGGCATATCTTCCTATGATAAGCCACCATTTCGTTGCCGAAAAATTTATGACCCAAGCAACTGCGATAATTGTGGGCGCTAGCTCACATTTAAGCCGCGAACTTGCCAAACAATTGGCCGAACAGCAAGTTGAATTAGCACTTTTTGCACAGGATGTTGAATCGCTGCGCGAGTTCGCCTCGACCTTACCTACCAAGGTACAAGTATTTTCACTGCAAATTGAACAGCCAAGCATTATCATCGAACAGCTTGAAAACGTCTGGCAAGGTCTCGGCGGTGCTCATTTAGTCTTGGTGAATACCGGACTGAATAGTTACGACCCTGAGCTGCCATGGTTACCAGAGCAAGATATTATCGACGTCAATGTGCGGGGCTTTGCCGCTATCTGTAATACCGCATTTAGATTATTTCGCGAACAGGGTTACGGCCAGCTTGCCACCATTAACTCGATTGCTGGTCTGCGCGGCGGCCCGAGTGTGGCTTACCATGCCTCTAAAGCCTTTGCGCAAAACTATTTGGAAGGCTTAAGCATGCATGCCCAGCGGCTTAAGTTGCCTATTACTATTACCGATATTCAACTTGGTTTACTGGATAAGGCCGCCATGCAGCAAAGCACGCTATGGCTTGCCCCGCTCCCGCAAGTGGCGGCGCAGATCATTAAGGCCATGCAGCAGGGTAAACGCCGCGTGTATGTGACCAAGCGTTGGCGCTTAGTGGCTTGGCTGACTAAATTACTGCCTGAGTTTATCTATAACACTCGCCACTGGAAGCCGAAAAAGGCTAAAAAGTAGTGTTGTTCCGCGTTTAGCTTTATTACACTGCGAAAACAAAAAAGGAGCCGCTGGCTCCTTTTTTGTTACTTTAAAATCAGATGATTAGAAAGTGTAACCCACGCTGACCATATAAACCCATGGGTTAATGTCAGTATCAATTACTTTAGTATCACCCGCTAACTTAAACTTCACATCGGTGCTAATTTGCGCATACCACACAGAGGCGTTAACTAACCAGTTTTTATTGACTTGATAATCGATACCCGCTTGCGCCGCTAGGCCCCAGGAGGTGCTCATGCTTAAGTCAGTTAAGGCACCATTTAAATCGTTGGTGAATTCATTGTCGAAGAAGTTAGTGTAGTTCACACCCACGCCTACATATGGACGTAATGCAGATTGAGCATTACCAAAATAGTACTGTGCCACTAGAGTTGGTGGCAAATGTTTGGTTTCAGCAATCTTATTACCACCTAAAGAGACATCATGGCTAAATGGAGTCGCTGCTAATAACTCTACCCCGAAGTTATCGGTCAGCATGTAGCCAAAGTTCAAGCCCAGTTGAGTGTTATTGCTGATTTGAAACTCACCAAACGTAGCAACTGGATCACTAGATTCACTTGGCGCGACAACCACAGCACCGGCACGAACAATGATATCGCCCGCTTGATGGGCAGAAACAGAAGCAGAGAAACCAGCGGCTAACAGGGTGGCAGCGATCAGTGTAGAAACAGTAGTTTTATTCATCATCATACTCCATATGTACAACATAGGTTTTTGTTTTACATTACATCCTTAACAATTGACGCCTACACTGCCAGATAAAATTATTCACCTTATTGATCTAAATCAAGATTAAGCGGCGATACTTATTTCGAGGTATAAACCATGAGATACAAATCACGTTATCTAAACATTTATTGACAATACCGGTTCATTTTTTGTGACCAACCGCATTAATTAGCTATCACTAATCACCTCCAGAAGAGGTAATAGGAGGAAAATTGCCAATTTCGCCATTTACATTTAATCAACATAAATTGAAATTAAAATCCGATGAAATTCGACGATATTCAGTAGAAAAAACGCGAAAGAATCCAAAAGCAGACAAAGACAGGAATTAAGAATCGACCTAGAAGGTGCTTATTTCGGTTTACACTCACTCATCTGCGAATAAAAGAATAAGCCTCTAAACTCATCTTAACCAAATGGCTCAATAGGCTACAGCTAGTCGCGGATATTGTTTAAGCCAAGACTTTGCGGCTAACCGTTGATGAAATAACGCTAAAGGACGCCGAGGATTGGGCGTTAGTTGTAAGGCAAATAATGAGGCTAAGCCAAAGGGGGCGATGATGTGTAAGCCTTCAATGGCTGGAGCAGAAAACTTAAGCGTCTGTTCAAGCGACACACCGACAGCAGTTTCGATTTCGGGCCAATAACACATTGCATCCAGTGTCGATTGATAGGGATTGTCGAGATGCTTAAGGTGCATTCGCGCCTGATTTTTTACTGACCAAGGTAAGTCTGGCGCCAGTGTTTGTAGGTAGGCTTCTATCGCCCTATCTCGCTCAGGAAGAGTATCCAAGGGACAATAGTAAATCAGATCGATATCGTTTAACGGACGCGGCTTAATATCGTGCAATTTGTCCCACACCAGATTACGGACAAACCCCGCCGCCAAGCACCACTGCGGAATATCATACACTTGGGCACATTGCTGCGCTAATTCAAGTGCCCTTAACCGCTGTTTATCTTGGCTTAGCCATGCGCATAACAATGCATTTAATTCGGCTTCAGTCATGGCCAATATCCGCTTTAATAAGTTAGAAACACAGAAGTGACATCGACTCACGCCACTTCATCATCGATTTCATCGCACTTAATAAGCAGTTAATGATAGGTTAAACTGCATCGGCTTGGCGCTCTGGCGCCGCATCCGCAAAGGCTGGCAGCAAATTACACTCAGCCCACACCCGCATAATATTGGGGTACGGCGTTAAATCCACATTAAAACGCTGGGCGTTGTATACTTGTGGCACTAAACACAGATCCGCTAGCGTCACTTTGTCACCAAAACAATAGCGGCCACTATGGCGCACAAGTTGGGTTTCGAGCGCCGCAAACCCACTCGCCACCCAATGGTGATACCAAGCGGTTTTGGCTTCTTCATCGACGTTCAGCTTCTGAGTTAAATATTGCAATACCCGCAGGTTATTGAGTGGATGAATTTCACAGGCAATGGTTAAGGCCATGGCGCGCACATGGGCACGTTCAAGCGCCGACGCAGGCAATAGCGGCGTTTTAGGATATAGCTCATCCAGATATTCGATAATCGCCAAAGATTGGGTTAACGCATCCCCATCCTGCTCATCATCAACCACCAGTGTAGGCACAAGTTCCTGCGGATTTAAGGCAATATAATCCGCTTTATGTTGTTCACCACCATCACGCACTAAATGCACCGACAACTGCTCGGCGCTCACGCCTTTAAGATTGAGGGCAATACGCACACGATAGGCGGCGCTAGAGCGCCAATAACCGTATAGTTTCATCTCACGCTGTCCTTATGTTCTGCTGAAAAAACGGGGCTAAAAGCCCCGTCAATATTATCTGTCACTGTGTTCGCACAAAAGCCTTACGCCTTGTACTCAACCACTTTTTGATCGATAGAGCCAAAAATTGACATTCCCTTGTCATCAAGCATTTCAATACGCACTGTGTCGCCAAAACGCATAAACGGTGTGCTAGCTTTGCCGTCGCTAATCACTTCAAGCATACGTTTCTCGGCCAAACAGCTTGAGCCGGCACTGCGGTCATAGTTAGAAATCGTACCAGACCCGATAATGGCGCCCGCACCCAATGGACGGGTTTTGGCAACATGGCTAATTAACTGGCTGAAGTTAAAGGTCATATCGACACCCGCATTCGGGCGGCCAAATAACTCACCGTTTAGGTATGTGATAAGCGGTAGGTGCACCTTTGAATCTTCCCAACGTGCGCCTAATTCATCTGGCGTAATGGCTACCGGCGAGAAGCTGCTCGAAGGTTTAGATTGGAAGAAACCAAAACCTTTGGCGAGTTCGGCCGGGATCAAATTACGCAGTGACACATCATTGACTAACATCAGCAGTTTGATGTGTTTTGCCGCATTTTCAACACTCACGCCCATCGGCACATCATCAGTGATCACAGCGATTTCCGATTCGAAATCGATGCCCCAGTCTTCGCTCGCCAGCGGGATATCCGCCTTGGGCGCGATAAAGCTGTCAGAGCCGCCTTGGTAAAACAGCGGATCAGTCCAGAAGGTTTCTGGCATTTCTGCGCCGCGCGCCTTACGTACTAATTCCACATGGTTAACGTAGGCACTACCATCGGCCCACTGATACGCGCGTGGTAAGGGTGATAAACATTTGGCTTCATCGAAGGCTTGCGCGTTCGGTAATTTGCCTTCGTTGAGCGCATCATACAATTCTTGTAATTGCGGTTTGAGCAATTCCCAACCATCGAGTAATTGTTGCATCGTATGGGCAATCGCTGGCACAGCCACCGTTTGAGTAAGATCGCGGCTCACTAACATTAACTGACCATCGCGGCGACCATTGTTATAACTGGCAAGTTTCATATCTGCTCCTGTGCTTCTACGGCTCGGCGTACTGCGCTTTTTATCTCGTTATAGTTAACCGACAATATCAGCTAACGCGAATTTTTTGCTGACGAGAACATAGGTAAATAAAAACCTATATTGACTCTGTATTAGGGTTTGCTGTGCGTAGAAATACCCGAAGCGACGACGGATTCCTATAGCGTGAGCAAAATCACATTTCAGCTTATTTTTTCACATTTTGTAAACTAATCATTACGTTTCCGACCCTGTTGCCACTTGTCACTATTTCGCTGAACGATATGGTGAAAAAGTCGACAACAAAGTGGAACGATACTGTTACATCCTAAGCTTAAAGCAAGATTACTTTGGCTTGGCGATCTTATATTCCCTAAGTTTATTGGCGATAGCCGTATGAGACACGCCCAATTTCTTCGCCAATTGGCGAGTACTAGGGTAAGCAGGATACAAGCGGCGCAGTAAGCTAGCCTCAAATTGCTTCATCGCATCATCGAGATTACCTTCGAAGGCATTATCGAAATAACCAAAACCTTCGGCGTAGGATGGTAACTTAAGTTGCTCAACGGTCAGCTCGCCTGAACCATCCCACATGGATACGGCTCTGAAAACCGCATTCTTAAGCTGACGCACGTTACCCGGCCAAGCGTAAGTTAATAGATGATCGCGGCATTGGGCCGAAATCCGCCTGACAGGACTAGAGAGTTGCTGACTGTAATGCTCGAGGAACATCTCTGTCAGCGGAATAATATCAACTTTGCGCTCGCGCAGTGACGGAATATGGTAGCTAAGTACATGGATGCGATAGTACAAATCTTCTCTAAACTCACCGGTTTGGCACAACTCGGCTAAGTTTTTCTGGGTCGAGCAGATAATCCGTACATCGGCGCGGACTTCTTCGTCGCCACCGATACGTCTAAAGGTGCCATCCTGTAATAACCGCAGCAATTTAACCTGTGCCGCCTTGGACATTTCGGCCACTTCATCAAGAAATACAGTGCCGCCCTTCGCCTCTTCAAAAAAACCACGTTTAATGACTTTACCTTGGCTAACGTAGCCAAACAGTTCTTCTTCGGCGGCGCTATCGGGCAATGCCGCACAGTTAATGGCAATAAACGGCTTTTCGCGGCGCATGCTGGCATCATGGCTGGCTCTGGCCATTAATTCTTTACCGGTGCCAGTTTCGCCCGTGATCAGTAATGGCGCATCGAGTTGCGCCATGCGGCGGGCTTGTTTAAGCACTTCTTTCATCTTGTCGCTGCTGGCCAATACATTTTCAAAGCCTGTGGTTTGATTTTGCAGCGCATTAAATTGTTTACCCACCCGCGCAGGCGATTTAAGCGACACCACCGCACCGACGAGGATAGTTTTCTCGTCCTCATCAGGTAAATAAATCGGTAACATTTCAGCCAGATATTCGTTTTGGCCGATATTCACCCGCGCCGCCTGCGGCAGCACTTGGCCCTCACTGAGCCAGCGGCTGAAGTTAAACCCTTGTACCCAATGGTTTAAAGATTCATCAAGCACTTCGTGTTCACCCATGCCCATATTGAGCAGCGCCGATTCGTTCACAATGCGAATACGCGCCTTCACGTCGATGGAAAACACAGAGTCTGGGAGAGTTTTAAGTAGGGTTTTTAAGGCGTAGTGTTCTTGCTCCGACGGCATAAATGACACCGTTCGTACATCGTGGACGCTCTCCACTTTGCGGATCTGCGGCATCAAGGCGCTTAAGGTTTCAAAACTGACTTCAGCAAATTGCAGGTAAAGAAAACCTTGGTTACTGGCATCAATGGCAATGAGATTAATGCCATAACGTTCTAACACGACTAAGATGTCTTTCGCTAAACCCACGCGATCTTGACAGCTAACTTCCAAGCGCATAATGACTGATATTCCCTTTTTTGATTCGAATTTTGGAATAAAACGTGCGAGCTATAGTCCCTGAGGTGACCTTCATAAGACATGCGTTTGACGAAACAAGTTCAGTTTACGCAAACGTAAGGGACTAGATAAATAGCTGGGCGTGTATACGTTAGAAGGTTACGCTCAAAGTGGCAAGCCTAGTTTACAGTGCATTTGTAACAGGAAGAAAAAATCAGCATCAAAATTGCATTAAGATGCTGATTTAAAATATTAACTTTTTAATCTAATAACTGGTCGGTCTTGGCCGCCATAATGAAGTCATTCTTATGCAACCCCTTAATTGAGTGTGACCACCAAGTCACGGTCACCTTGCCCCACTCGGTTAAAATACCAGGATGATGGAATTCTTCCTCGGCCAATTCCGCCAACTTATTGGTAAATGCCATTGCTAGTTTAAAGTTTTTAAACTTGTACACCCGTTCCAATTGCATGATGCCGTCACGCACTTGCACGCCCCAATCGGGGATCATGCGGATAAGCTCGGCCAATTCTTCATCAGTCACTTTCGGTGCATCGGCTTGGCAAGCTTCACATTTCATTTGGTTTAACGCGGTCATACATACTCCTATTGGCAACATCACAGGTTCAATCCGTTGCACTTATTACGCTTTATTCAATTCGTTTTTTTATGGTCAGCCATTAGCTGGCCTTCTTGGCCTTGGGCGGATATTTAGGGGCAAACAAGCCGAGCTGCCGCGCCTTAGCCACATAGGCCATAATATCCATTTTGGCGATTTCATCTAATACATCAATATGTTCAATCACATAGTAAATTGGCTGCATAATATCGATACGATAAGGCGTGCGTAGCACATCTAAAAGATCGAACGGTTTACGTTCAGGCACTTGGCTTTCCATCGCATATAAGGTTTCGCCAGGAGAACTTAAAATACCACCGCCATAGATACATAGTTCACCCTCCTGAGGCTTGAGCAAACCAAACTCGACGGTAAACCAATACAAACGAGCCAAAAATACTCGGTCTTCCTTGCTGGCATTTAAGCCTAATTGACCATACATATGCGAGAAATGGGCAAAAGATGGATTGGTCAACAAGGGGCAATGACCAAAAATCTCATGGAAAATATCTGGCTCTTGCAGGTAATCAAACTCTTCCTTACGGCGGATAAAAGTCGCGACCGGAAACTCCTTGTTAGCCAATAGCTCAAAGAATCGACCAAAGGAAATTAAGGCGGGCACGGCCGCGGTTTTCCAGCCCGTGGTGGCCTGTAGCACTTTGTCTATCTCCGCCAATTGTGGGATGCGATCCTTGGGCATCGCCAAGGCATCAAGTCCCTGCAGATACTCCTTACAGGCACGCCCAGGCAGGTTCACCGCTTGGCGAGCATACAATTGGCTCCAAATCTCATGTTCTTCCTGTGGGTAATGGATATACCCTGAATCATCTGCACTTCTCGCAACATAGGGCGCAGTGTGCGCAATTTCTTTAGTCATAAAATTCACTTCATGGCTGACGCTAATGCCTCCATAGTGATCTAAGCCTCGATTTTTGTTAACTCCCTCACAGTTTATTGTTTGCGCGCCAATGTGACGTAAACGTAAAGCAAATATTACAAGTCGTTTAAAAAGCATGGGCAATATACATACAGACTCACCCAGACGGGTATCAATCCTTGACATTCAAACGTAAAAATGACGACGATAAACAGATAATATGCAGAAAAACCGACAAATTTCGGCGTTTGCAAATGGCTTTTCTGCGTAGGTCATTTACAATATTGCCCAATAATCGCCTCTCCTTAATCTGAAGGTTCGCAATGAAACAACATCAAATTCGTAAAGCCGTTATTCCTGTCGCCGGACTTGGCACTCGTATGCTTCCTGCGACCAAAGCTATCCCTAAGGAAATGCTCCCTGTTGTTGATAAGCCACTGATCCAATATGTCGTTAGTGAAGCTATTGCCGCGGGTATCAAAGAAATTGTGCTCGTAACCCACGCCAGTAAAAACTCTATCGAAAACCATTTCGACACCAGTTTTGAATTAGAAGCGCAATTAGAGCGCCGTGTAAAACGTCAATTACTCGAAGCGGTGCAATCCATTTGCCCGAAAGACGTGACGGTGATCAGCGTACGTCAATCCCAAGCTAAAGGCTTAGGTCACGCTATTTTATGCGCTAAATCCGTAGTAGGTGATGCACCTTTTGCCGTATTGCTGCCGGATGTGATTATCGATGACGCCAGTTGCGACTTAAAAACCGATAACCTTGCCGCAATGGTAAGCCTGTTTGATGAAACCCAAGTGGGTCAAATCATGGTTGAAGGCGTACCACATCATTTAGTCAATCAATATGGTATTGCCGATGTGAACGGCCACGATTTACAGCCTGGTGAATCAGAGCCATTAGTCGAACTCGTTGAAAAACCTCCAGTTGATGAAGCGCCATCTAACTTAGCCGTTGTTGGCCGTTACGTGTTACCCGCAGCCATTTGGCCATTGCTGGCCAAAACGCCTGCGGGCGCAGGTGATGAAATCCAATTAACAGACGCCATTGCGATGTTAATGAAGCAAGAAACCGTAAACGCTTACTATATGCAAGGTAAGAGTCACGACTGCGGTAACAAACAAGGCTATATGCGCGCTAACGTAGAATACGCTCTGCGCCACAGCGAAATCGGTGAAGATTTTGCCCACTACTTAAAAACAGTTGTAAAGGGAATTAAATAATGACGATTTTAGTGACCGGCGGTGCTGGTTATATTGGCACTCATACCGTAGTGGAATTACTTAATGCGGGAAGCGAAGTGATTGTATTAGACAACCTGTCTAATTCAAGTATCGAAGCACTAAACCGTGTCGAGCGCATTACCGGTAAATCGGTCACATTCTACCAAGGCGATATTCTCAATAAGGCCTTACTGCAGAAAGTCTTTAGCGACCATAACATCGATGCCGTTATCCACTTTGCAGGGTTAAAGGCCGTCGGTGAGTCAGTAGCTAAGCCACTGAAATACTATGAGAATAACGTGACTGGCACCTTAATTCTTTGCCAAGTGATGGCAGAGTTTAAGGTGAAAAATCTCGTCTTTAGTTCCTCGGCAACTGTGTATGGTGATCCTGCTAGCCTGCCCATTACCGAAGATTTTCCAACGGGTGCCACTAACCCCTATGGTCAATCTAAATTGATGGTTGAGCATATTCTGGCGGATTTACACCATAGCGACCCAAGTTGGAATATCGCTCGTTTACGTTACTTCAATCCCGTTGGTGCCCATGCCAGTGGTTTGATTGGCGAAGATCCTAACGATATTCCGAATAACTTGATGCCATTTATCGCCCAAGTCGCCGTGGGTAAACGCGAGGCCCTCAGTGTGTTCGGCAATGATTACCCAACCCACGATGGAACTGGCGTTCGTGATTATATCCACGTTGTGGATTTAGCTATTGGTCACCTTAAAGCCCTTGAGAAACTCGCCACAAAACCAGGGCTTGTCACCTACAATCTAGGTACAGGCCAAGGTTACAGCGTGCTCGATATGGTTAAAGCCTTCGAGAAGGCCTGTGGTAAATCGATTGCCTATCAGATTGCACCACGCCGCCCAGGAGATATTGCCGCCTGTTATGCAAACCCAGAGCATGCTAGAACCGATTTGGGCTGGCAGGCGACCCATAGTCTTGAGGATATGGCCAATAGCAGTTGGCATTGGCAATCAACCAATCCCAATGGTTATAAAAGCTAATCATCTAAATGGCTTGTGGTAATTCCCAAGCCATTTTTCTTCTCGATTAATAAAAATTGTTATTCATTAAACACCTATGACAGAAAGCATTAATCACAGTCGCCGTAGTCTTTTTAGTCGCCGAAAGTCCTTGGCGATTAGGCCGCCTTGGGTGCGCGAGGGGGTAGAATTTACCGATATCTGTACTCGCTGCTCAGCCTGTATCACCGCCTGTGAAACTAAGATAATTTTCAAAGGTGATGGCGGCTTTCCTGAAGTCTCGTTTAAGGACAATGAATGCACTTTTTGTACTCAATGCGCCACTGTCTGTCCTGAGGAAAAGTTGTTTGATTTGACCCAAACGCCATGGCAACACATCGCGGCTATTCAAGATAACTGCTTAACCTTTCAAGGTATTTGGTGCCAAAGTTGTAAGGATGCTTGTGAGCCCCGCGCCATCAGTTTCACCCTAAGTGTAGGCAAAGCGCCTATGCCAAAAATTGATACAAGCCTATGTACGGGTTGTGGCGCCTGTGTCGCTCCGTGCCCAAATCAAGCGATTAGTATTAAGCTAGCAGAATAGCCATTGAGCGCCCTAGGCTTGTCCCTGTATTTACGTTAGTATTTCATTCCCAATGTATTAGGTTTCTCATCACCATGTTTGGCAAAAATCTCCTGTTTACCCGCAAATCGTCCCCCGCGCTCAGTTTTATTGCTAAAGGCACTAGGCTGACTGGCAATATTGAATTTGCTGGCGATGTGTTGATTGGTGGTGAAGTTCAAGGTCAAATACTGAAGGATCCCCTCATAAATCAGCCATAGCATAGCCATATTTGAGCAACTGATTGGCGAATAATACCCAGGCCGCCAGCAATTCTTTCTCCGTGATTTGATAATCAGGCCGCCTGAGTACCTCCAA